>JAEURM010000137.1 GCA_016789245.1 Anaerolineales bacterium | reverse complement strand
AGGGCCGCTGGGTATGTTGGTGGCAGGCGCTAAAGTTTCCGTTGGCGCCAGTGTGGGGCTTGGCCCAATAGTAATAGTTGGCCGTGGAGTAAATGTAGGCACCGATGGCGTGAGTGTTACCCCTATCACCGTCAGGGACGGAAGAGATGTATCGGTCTCTATAGCTGGCGGCGGCAGAGTGGCCGTTGGGGTCAACGTTGCGGCGGGCGCGCAGGCGGCTAACACGCTCAACAGCAAAGCAAAAAACACAACGCGCAATTTATCTCTCCAAATTTTCGTTCGGGCTAAAGCCCTCACTGAGTACATAGAAGCCCTTCGGGCTGGATGCCTTAGCCCCGCAGGGGCTTTCACGCACTAAGAGAGGGCTTCAGCCCGATTGGGCTGATTCTTAAGTTCGCCGCTCCGCTCAGGGTGCTACCCAATTCTCCAATCCTCTAATTCTCTCTTTATTGCGTGCCCATCACTTTACCCAGCGTGTTGCACGCCGGGCAACCGCCGCCGGGCCGCACAATACCAAAGGCCGCCTGCGGGTCAGAATCAAACGTAGTGAAGTCCACGTTCCATACAATCATCAGCCGCACAATGCCGCTACTGCGCGCAATACTGGCCGCTTCGGCCAACCACTGCGCTTGCTGGCCCACGCTAATGTTGTTGCCCCAATCATATTGTTGCGGCAAAGTGGGGTAGCCCTCGTGTGAAAGATAGCCAATCTCCGTAAAGCACAACTTTTTGCGGCCACCAACCGTGTTGTAATACAGCGCCACCATACTGGGATAGTAACGCGTGTAGTAATCAGAGCGCGGGTCACCGCTGGAGCGCGTGGGGCTGACCATGCCCTCGTTGTAGTGAATGCCGATGCAGTCCATGTAATTCACCGCGCCCGCCGCCGCCATGCCGCGCAAATAGTTATCATCGTTAATCACCCGGTCTGGCCCAAACACAGATTGCGCGCCAGTGGGCGATGGCGCTGAAGAAATGACGATGGTGTTGGGGTTGGCGGCCTTAATAGCGGCGTAGGCTTTCTTGAGCAGTTCCACGTAGCGGGCCGGATCTAACTCGCCGCGCGGCCAACTGCGGTCTAGGTTCGTTTCATTCATCACTTCAATGGCATCCGCGCCCGCCGCCGCAATTTGCCCGGCGTAAGAAGCAATGGCATCAAAGTTGGTGCCGCCCGCCATGTGGTGCGCATCCGCCACCAGCGCCACCAACATCTTGAAGCCTTTGCCATGCGCATCGTTAATCATGCCCACGTCCACGCCCGCGCCGGGGCTCCAATACATTTGGCGCTTCACCCAAGTCATGCCCGCAGATTTCATTAAATCTGGATGCCGAAAATCTTGTACCTGCCCGCCCAACTCAAAGCCGCCGGGCGTGGGTGCTACCGGGCCAGTGGGCACCGTTGGCGCAGAAGGCACTGGGGCCGGGCCAGCCGCAGGTTGTGAGGGCGTTACCACCACCAGTTCCCGCACGTTGCGCACGCTCAGTTTGCCGGTGGCCGCCCAAATCCACGCTTCACCACCAAAGCCGGGCAAATCAATCTTCACCCACAGCGCATCCTGCGTGCGGCCCCGCACTGTAAATTTTTGGTCTTTCTTAGCTTGCGCCACAATCGCGCCCGTGGTGCTGGGGAAGTTGCGCACGCGCACACTTTTTTCCACAATGGTAATTTCTGCCACCGCCACCGTGCCCGTGGAAGTGGGCGAGCCGCCCGTGGAAGTGCCGCCCCCGGTGGTGCTGGGCGGCGTATACGGCGTTGGCTGAAGCACCGGGAGCGTCATCACATCGCCCGTTACTTTGCCGTTGGCGGCCAGTACCCACGCATCCGCCGGGCCGGCGGCCTGTAAGCGTATCCAACTGCCATCCGCATTGCGGCCTAACACAGTAAAAGTTTGATTCTGAAAGAATGAGTACACCACGGGCGCGGCGCCGTTCGGCGCACTGCGGCCCCGGATGCTCTTGGCCGTTACCGTGAACGTAACGCCGCCCTGCGCCCAAGCCATACCAGAAGAACTAAGAAGCAATGAAAGCGCAATTATCAACCCAAAAAACTTACGCAGATGAGAGTGCATAATTTTTTACCTCAGTAGAAGTTGTTGGCAGTGATTGTACCGTTGCCCCACGCTCAGCCGCAAGCCGCGCGGCTTGCAGGGTTTCACCGCCGCGTGTTATGCTGGCCTGCAATTACCGGGCACGTTTAATCTTATAAGGAGGCGCGTTATGCATCACAAAAATAAAGCTCCGTGGTTAACCATTATTGTGATTTTGGGGGGCATGTTGGTAGCATGGCCCGTCTGGGCGGCTGTTACCAAACTGAGTGGAACGATGCCTACAGACGGGGATGTTAGCAGTTACACAGTAAGCGCCACGGGCAATCGCGTGGTTTTTCTGGCGGACAAAATAACCGATGAGGTGTTTGAACTTTATAGCACCACAATCGCAGGCGGCCCGCCGGTGAAACTCCATACTGGCCATGTTTCTAGCTATACCGTTAGCCCGGATGGGCAGAGGGTGGTGTTTACTAGCGGCCAGCACCTTTACAGCACCGCCATTGATGGAACCACCGCGCCGATTACCATTAGCGTAAATTTGGATGGCGCACCAAGCTTTTACTTGAGCCCTGATAGCAAAACCGTGGTGTACGCCGGAACACTCTCAGTCACCACTCAGCCTAACCCCATGGAACCGCCCATCACTACGGTGTACCCCAAACTGTACTCCGTGGCCATTACGGGTACAGCGGCTAGCGGGGTTGAGCTTTCACAAGAATGGGGCGATGGTGCCGTGGCAGTGGTGGGCATCACCCCCAACAGCCAAACGGTAGTGTTTGCGGCGCGAAGCGGCAGTAACACGCCAATCAAACTTTACAGCATCCCCATCACTGGCCCCAATGCCAGCGCCCAGCCGTTAGCCACCATCACGGCCAACGGCGGCACTGGCCCAACTATCCTTGCGGCTGGCACGCGTCTCACGCCGGATGGCGCTTCGGTCATCCTATCACTCGATAAAATCGTCACGCCCTTGCCCGCACCCAATTACCCCGAACTATATCGAATTGCCATCACTGGCCCGGAAAACTCCGAGGTGCGGCTGGACCAACAACTGACGGACAATCACTATGTTTCGAGTTACGAAATTAGCCCGGATAGTAGCCGCGTGGTGTACGTGATTAACCACTACCAACTAGCTTCTAGTGCGGAAGTGTACAGTGTGCCCACCGTTGGGCCAGCGAGCAGTGCCATTAAAATCAGCCCCACTTTTAGCGCCGGGAGCTTCATTTATAGCCGTAATCTCGCCATTAGCCCCAACAGCACACATGTCGCTTATTGGGTAGATAACGCTGGCTCCAGCCACACCGGCATTCATACCGTGCCCATCACTGGGCCAACCACCAGTGATATTCGCCTCAGTCCTCACAGTTCCAGTCTAAGCATTGGCTTCACCTCCTCGTCATTCAGCTATTCGCCAACTGGCCAATGGCTGGTGTTCCGCAACAACAGCGGCGTGTTCAGCGTGCCCAGCTTAGGCGGCACTGAAAATCAGCTCAGCAATTTACCGCATGGCACGTTTCCATATCTATTTTCGGGCTTCCACCTCAGCCCGGATGGTCAACGCATTATCTATGCTGGCAACACCACTACCACCACTTTGGAAGCCTATAGCGTGCCCATCGGCGGGCCAGCGGCGGCGGCGGTGAAGTTGAACGGTACTCTCGTGAGTGGCGGGAACGTTATCCCCGGTTTGCAATTCAGTGCGGATGGCGCGCGCGTGATGTACGTCGCTGATCAAGAAACTGATGGGCAGTTTGAACTTTACGCTTCGGATGCCGGTTACATCAATTACAGTCAAAAACTATATTTGCCCTTAGTGCGCAGGTAGAGCAAGCTTTAGTAAGTTTTGATTAGACCTATCGAATAGGCGCGGCAGGCTGTTCGATGGGTCTAATGTTATTATGGGGAAAACTTATTGAAAGGTCTTCCATGCCCCGCACAATCCGCGCCCCACACGGCACCACCCTTACCTGCAAAGGCTGGTTGCAAGAAGCCGCCTACCGCATGATTCAAAACAACCTAGACCCAGATGTAGCCGAGCGGCCCGATGACTTGGTGGTGTACGGCGGGCGCGGGCGAGCGGCACGCAATTGGGAAAGCTTTGAAGCCATTCTCAAAGAATTGCGAGAGTTGGAGAATGATGAAACGCTGTTAGTTCAATCGGGCAAGCCGGTGGTGGTGTTTAAATCTCACGCCGATGCGCCGCGCGTGCTGATTGCCAACAGCAACTTAGTGCCGCACTGGGCCACGCAAGCCACCTTCGATAAAATGGAAGCCGAAGGGCTGATGATGTACGGCCAGATGACGGCGGGCAGTTGGATTTACATCGGCACGCAAGGGATTTTGCAAGGCACCTACGAAACGCTTGGCTCACTGGCGCAGCTAAAGGGCTGGGGCACGCTCAAAGGTAAGTTCACGTTAACGGCAGGCTTGGGCGGCATGGGCGGCGCGCAACCGTTGGCCGTTACCATGAATGAAGGCGTGGCACTAGTGGTGGAAGTGGACCCGTGGCGCGCGCACCGCCGCTTGGAAACCGGCTATGTGGATGTGGTGGTGGATACGCTGGAAGAAGCGATGACATTGGTGGAAGAATCCAAAGCCAAAGGGGAAGCTAAATCTATTGGCCTAATTGGTAACGCGGCGGATATTTTTCCGGAATTGGTGGCGCGCGGCGTAACGCCGGATGTGGTGACTGACCAAACCTCCGCGCACGATTATCTTTTCTATGTGCCGCACGGCCTGAGTTTGGAGCAGGCCAATGAATTACGCACGCGTGACCCGCAGGAGTACGAACGGCGCAGTGCGGCCAGCATGGCGCGGCACGTCCAGGCCATGTTGGATTTTCAGAAGATGGGCGCAGAAGTTTTTGATTACGGCAACAATCTGCGGCAGAGAGCTTTGGATTACGGCGTGAAAGATGCCTTCAACTACCCCGGCTTTGTTCCGGCATACATCCGGCCACTGTTTTGTGAAGGCAAAGGGCCATTCCGCTGGGTGGCGCTCTCCGGTGACCCGGAAGATATTTTCCGCACCGATGAAGCCGTGATGGAGCTGTTCCCCGAAGACGCGCACTTGCACCGTTGGCTGAAGATGGCCAAGGAAAAAATTCACTTTCAGGGTTTGCCCGCCCGCATTTGCTGGCTGGGCTACGGTGAACGCGTGAAAGCGGGTTTGAAGTTCAATGAAATGGTGGCGCGCGGCGTAGTGAAAGCACCCATTGTGATTGGCCGTGACCATTTGGATTCTGGCTCGGTGGCTTCACCCAACCGCGAAACGGAAGCCATGCGCGATGGCTCGGATGCGGTGAGCGACTGGCCGATTCTGAATTTGCTCATCAATGCGGTGGGCGGAGCAACGTGGGTGAGTTTTCATCACGGCGGCGGCGTGGGCATTGGGTACAGCCAACATGCCGGGCAAGTAATTGTGGCGGATGGCACACCGGAAGCGGCTCAGCGTTTGGAGCGCGTGCTCACCACAGACCCGGGCATGGGCGTGGTGCGCCACGCGGATGCCGGCTACCCCGAAGCCATTGCGGCGGCCAAGCGGCACGGAATTAAGATGCCGATGTTGAAATAGTTAACCGCCAAGCCGCGAAGTTTGACTCAGTTCGCACCCTTCGACAGGCTCAGGGTGCTTATTTCAAGAACGAATCGATTTACTTCACGGTGAAAGAAATTTATGCCTACTCAACCCTTACTGATTTTGATTGCTGGCCCGTATCGCTCTGGCACGGGTGATGACCCGGCGAAGATGGTGGCCAATGTGCGCGCCATGGAAGCGTACGCACTGCCGCTGTTCCGCGCCGGGCATGTGCCCTTGCTGGGTGAATGGCTGGCTTTGCCCATGTTGCATTTAGCTGGCTCTCAGCGCGTGGGTGATG
>JAEURM010000136.1 GCA_016789245.1 Anaerolineales bacterium | reverse complement strand
AACTGCGCGGCGGAAAAGCTCGCCGCTCTGCTCAGGATGCTCCATTTTTAATTTGTCTAAGAGTCAGTATGTTTGAGAGAGCCAGATAGCTTCTCAATCACATCTGCCCAATTTTTGCAGGAGGAACAATGGAGCAGGAGTTTTTGTACTCTTTGATGAAGCGCATCCCATTCAAAGGTTTTAAGCACTAGCACATTGCTGATGAAGCGCCCCGACTCAATTTCCGAAAGAGCTGATGGCGAACAAACCGTAAACTCAAAAACTTCATGACCCGCTTCTCCTTGCTCAGATAAAGCAACTTGAAAGAATAAGTTGAAGTGAGACAAGTCTTCAGGCAAACCATCTGAGGGATGGCGTAAATCCGGACTCCAAATTGAATTGATTCGTAGATGCATGTTTATAGAAACCGTTGGGGCCCAAACGCCTCTGGGATTTCTGCGCCAGCCGTGCCCGTGAGTTGCGCGGCAATGGCTTGCGGCAGAACGAGTGAAAACGGCATGCCGTGGCCGCTAAAGCCGGCCAAAACCCACAGCCCCGTGCGGCCCGGCCACCTTCCGGCTAGCGGTTGCCAATCCGCCGTAAAGGCCATGGTGCCACTCCACGCGTGTGCTATGGGCACATCTTTCAAAGCCGGAAACAACTGTGGCGCAATCTCACTCAACGCGGCCACCACACTCGGCTCCATGGGCGGCACATTTTCACCCGGCGCGGGCGCACAACCCAAATCTAAATCTGGCCGCGTATTGCGGCGTCCACCCAACAAAATCTGCCCCGTTTCCAGCTGGCGGCCATAATCCCAATCATCATTGGCCTCCCACGGCGTGAGCTTAAAGTTCACGGGCGCGGTGAGAATGATGTGGCCGCGCGTGGGCACAATCTTTGGTTGCAGTTCCGGAAATATCTCGCCCGCCCACGCATTCAAAGTGATGATGACGTGCTCGGCCACGCAAATGCCGCGCGGCGTGTGAATACGCCAATCGCGCCCACCAGGGCCGGGTTCCACCGTTTGTATCGGCGTGGAAAAAGCAAAGCGCGCGCCGAGTTTGCGGGCGGCCTTGGTCACGCCAAACGCGTAGCGCGTGGAATGAAATTGCCCATCTTCCGGCTTGAGCACGGCGCCCAAATAGCGCTCGCCCATCGCCGTGCCGAGATGTTTTTCAGCGTCCGCTCGTTCCAGCCAGTGCGCGGCAAAACCATCTTCACTCAAAGCTTGTGCCAACTCTTTTAGCTTAGCCACTTCATGCGCTTGCGCTAAATGCATAAAACCCACGCGCTGGTAATTGGCCTGAATATTTTCATGCACCAACAGTTCTTCCAGTAGTTCGCGGTTACGCACTGTGAGTTGCATGATGGCACGCGCGGCGACTCGGTCTGCCCAACGGTGATACGGTTCGCCGCCCGGGCCGGCCACGTGCAAACCACCGTTACGGCCAGAAGCGCCGCCCGCCGGGTGGGTGTTGCGCTCTAGCACCAGCGGCGTTTTGCCCGCCCGCGCCAGCCAATAGGCCAAGGCACAACCCATAATGCCCGCACCTAAAATTACAATTTCCGTGTGTGCCGGAATTTCAACCGCAGGCGCGTTGAAGGGTGGGGCGGTGTTGAGCCAATAAGAATTGTTCATGTTTGAGTTTTGCGAGTGAACGGATGGAGCGGATTTTAACGGATTTAAGCCTAAGAGGGAGTTTCTTTAAATCCGTATTTGTCCTTGAAACAAGCACCCTGAGCTTGTCGAAGGGTGCGAACCGGGCCAAGAACGGCGCGCTTCGTCCTTCGACAGGCTCAGGAGACTCAGCGTGCCTTTTCAAATGTTTTAGGCCAACAAGAAATAGTCTCTAAAGTCTTATCCGTTCCCATCCGTTGACTAAATTAGCGTGTGGCGAAAATGCTTTGCCAAATTAACAAGCCGCCCATCAGCACCAGCATGGCCGTTACCAATTGCTCAAATGTGCGCTGGTTGAGCCGGGTGATAAAGCGTTTGGCCACCCAAATGCCGAATGGGATAAAAATCACCGTCCACAAAACGGAGAGCAGAAGTGGAACATTCAAGACGCCGGTGAGAATAAAGCCGGGCAACTTAATCCAATTGAGTACGGCAAAAAAGGCAATGGTGGTGGCCACAAACGGGCGGGCCGGTGTGCGCTGAAGCAGTAAGTAAGCGTTGTACGGCGGTGCGCCACTATTGAACATGGCCGAAGAAACGCCGGATAAAGCGCCCGCTAGCCAACCGTGCCAGCCGCGCGGCTCATAGCGCCACTGCGCCAACCGTTCACTGAGAAAGCGATAGGCCACCATCAACCACACAAAAATTCCCAACGCCGCGCGTAGAACATTGCCGGGCAAACTCACCAGCATCCACGTGCCGACAGCCACGCCCAGCAAGGCGCCGGGCAAAGTTTTTTTGAGTAGCGCGCCATCCCACTCTTTCCAAAAGGTGTACAGCGCCAACACATCCGCAATCATTAGGAGTGGGAGCATTACGCCCACGGCGGCGCTAACGCTGGGAAGCACTAAACTGAGAAGCGGTGAGAGCAGTGGCCCGAGCCCTACCAAACCACCGCGTGCCAAGCCTAATAAAAAGCCCACAAGAGCAATCAGGCCAATCACTAGCCATTCGTTGGTTAGCATTTTGGGTATACGGATTTCACGGAATTAAAATCCGTTTCATTCGGTTTCAGCCGCTCCATCTGTTTTTTCAAAGCTCGATTACTTCTAGCAAGTTGCGGATGATGCGGGCGGTGGCCCCCCAAATATCAAACTCGCCGTAGTAAAAGTGGTACACCTTAATCGGCGGGCCGGGCATGATGGGCTCGCGCCACTCCTCCGTTAAATTGGCTGGGTCTGCTAGCCAGCGGAGCGGCACGCCAAAGATGGCGGCAATTTCCCCAGCGGATGGCACAAACGCCCACGGCCACGGGATAACGCCCGCTACTGGCGTGACGCGATACTGCGTGACGGTGAGCAGTTCATCCAATTGCCCAATCACGCGCACGTGGTTACGCGGCAGGCCAATCTCTTCCTCCGTTTCGCGCAGAGCGGTTTCAACTAAGTTGGCATCTTCGGCATCCATGCGGCCGCCGGGGAAGGCCACTTGCCCTTTGTGGCTGGGCACATTTTCTGTGCGTTGCGTAAGGAGGAGATGCCACTCGTTGTTATATTGATACAACGGCACCAATACCGCCGCTGGGCGCGCCTCCCACTCCATGCGCATGTTGGCCGGGCGGGTGGCAAGGCGAGTAGCAAGGGAGGAAGGTAAATCTGACACTGCGTAGTGCGTATTGCGTGTTTCGTAAAACGTGAAACGTAAAGTGGCTTGTACGCAATACACTCTACGGAATACGAATTACACTATTTTACTCGGTCGGCAAATTCATCAACCAAATGTTGCGGTCATCGGTATTAACAAAAACCAATTGATTGCCATCCGGCGAAAGAGTCCAATCGCCAGCCGCAATGCGGAAGTTGGGCGTTTCTGGCACTAATACATTTACCTGCGCGGTAGCGGCGTCCACTTGCATAATCCGTTGCCCGCCGCGTCCTAACTCTAACGGCAACACCAACAACTGATTTTCATTGCGCCACCGGAAAGCGCCAAATAGGCTCAATTTCTCCGCCGCACTCCCATCCGTTTTTGCAATCCACAAGCCATCCCGCGCAATATCACCGGTGAAATTAATTTGATAAGCCACCCAGCCACCGCCCGGTGAAGCAATGGCGTTGCGGATGTTGAGACTGCGCGCCAAGCCGGTCAGCGTACGGTCAGTGATGTGGAGCGTAGCCAGATAGGGGTCAACGTCAAAACTCTCGCGGCCTGTAATGAGCAACCGCTGGCTATCGGGCAACCAACCGGCCAGCCCGCCGCCAATCACACTCAATACACTACGCGCGTTACTGCCATCTGCTTGTGCTACCCAAAACGTCACCTGCCGCCGGTCAAAATTCGCGGAGGCCGAGGCTTCTTGCCACGCAATCATTTGATTATCCGGCGAGAAGAAAATGGCGCGGCCAGCGGCGGGCACCGTCCAACGTTCACCACTAGCCACGCGTTCCACATAGGTTTGCCCAGCTTCGGGGTAGGCCATCAGTGAGCCATCGGTTGAGAACACGCCGATTTTTTCAGTGATGAATTGCGGCTCGCCGCCGGTGAGCGGCACACCCCACAGGCCACTTGGTGAAGTTTCATTCGGCTTATCTATAAACCACACCGCTTGCCCATCTGGCGCAAAGGCGGGTTGCACACAACAGCTGCCCATGGTGAGTGCGCGCAGAAGCGGCACGGGTGTGGCAGTGGGTGGATTAGTGGGCCGCGGCGTGGCGCTGGCATTGGGCGTAAACGTGGCGGCAGAAATTAAGGGCGTGGCTATGCTTTGCGGTGGCGTAGTAGGGGCTAACGTACTCAGTGGCGGCAGTGTGGGAGCGGATGCGCATGCGGCCAACCCCAAATAACCAATCACCCATAACACGCCAATACGCCTACAGGTAGAGAACATAGCTGTTATCTATTCAGCCAATCAGGCGGCCACGGGCGGGCGTAATCATTGAGAATTTCGCCGCCAAAATTTACGTCCGGCTGTTCTTCGGGGAATTGCCATTGGCGTGGATTATCTAAATCACGCTCATAACCGCGCTGAAAGGAGCCGGTGAGCAAGAGCGCATCCCAATCCGTATCAATCAGCGCGGCGGGGTTGTAAGCTGTGCGGTAGTTGTAGCCCGAGCGGATTTCCAAATGCAAATGCGGGCGTGATTGGCAAGTTAAATCGGGGTCACCGGTGTAGCCCACTACTTGCCCGTGCGTTACCGTTTGCCCCACATCTACTGAAGCACGCTCTACCAAGTGCCCGTAGAACGAAGCATAGCCGTTGGGATGATCAATCATCAAGTTGTGCGGTCCCGCACCGTGGGACTCAGCATCCACTTTCGTTACCACGCCATCACCAATCGCCACCACCGGCGTGCCGCACCGTGCTGTGAAATCTATGCCAAAGTGCAGGCCTTGGCCAGCGCCGTACCAAATGCGCCGCCAGCGGTACGCGCCCGCCGTGTTGCCGTACATCTGGCCTACCAACCATGTGCTGGGGCCGGGCGGCGTATCAAATGGCAAGCCAAAGGGTTTAGCTTGGGCGTGAAGTGAGGCGGAATGCGGCAGAAGCGCCGCAACCCCTAAGCAAAAAAGTACGGCCATGCGGCGCACCCAATGCATACGTTGGTTACGGATAAATCTCAGTCAGCACGGGCGCATAGCTGACGCGGGCGCGGCCATGCGGGCAGGAACAACCATCTGGTGGCAAAACGGGCACTTGGTTTTTGGGGTATGCGCCTTCTAGCGAAAGACAGACGGGGCACGCCTCGTCTGCAACTTGGATCCGGATGAGGGTGACGCGCTCATTATTTGTTAGGCGCTCAAGCGCGGCGGCAAGTTCTTTAGCGTTGGACATAGCGAAATTATGGAACATAGAACACAGATAACAGAATACTGAATGCGAACTTTCAGATTATATCAAACGGTTAACCACGAAGCACACGAAGAAAACACAAAAGCGCACGAAGATTCTTCGTGAAGCTTCGCGCTCTTAGCGTTAAACTCCCTTACTCGGCGAGGGGTTGGAAGCCGCGGCCTAGCACTTCTTGCGCGGGCGAGACGACGATGAAAGCGTTGGGGTCAATCTCGCGCACCAGCGCCTTGAGCCGAGGTGTTTCGGTAACGGTGAGGGCAATCATCAACACTTCCCGTTCTTGCTGGGAATACATACCTTTGCCGTGCAGAGCGGTGACGCCACGCCGCATTTCTTTGAGCACTCGGTCTGAAACGGCTTGCGGCTGAACGGTGATAACGAGGGCGAGCAGTTGTTGGCGGCGGCGCGTGTGCGACGGTACCCGATAGTTGTCCACATGCCACCCGCGACCCAACGGAAGCTGACGTACTTTTGGACCTCGAAGT
>JAEURM010000135.1 GCA_016789245.1 Anaerolineales bacterium | reverse complement strand
ATCAATAAGTGTGGTACACTCCATGCCTATTTGTTAGCGGCAGACGAGCTGAGTGTGCGACTTGGCGTTCCGTTCGCCAAGAAAGAGTCCTCAGTGAGTTTTGATACGTTTAACTTGCACCCGCGTGTTGCGGCCGGTGTGCAAGCGGCTGGTTACACCCAGCCCACCCCCATTCAAGAGCAAGCCATCCCCCACATATTTGCTGGCCGCGATGTACTTGGTTTGGCGCAAACCGGAACCGGCAAAACCGCCGCCTTTGCGCTCCCTATTCTGCAACGTTTGTTAGATGGCCCGCGCGGTAAAGTGCGCGCCCTCATCATTGCCCCCACGCGTGAGTTAGCCGAGCAAATTGAGGCCAACTTCCGTGAGCTCGGCCAACACGCCCGCGCCCGCACCGTAAAAATTTACGGCGGCGTGAGCCAACGCCCGCAAGTGCAAACTCTGCGCTCCGGCGTGGAAATTGCCGTAGCCTGCCCGGGCCGCCTGCTAGATTTAATCAACCAACGCGAAATTGATGTGAGCCGTGTGGAAGTGCTAGTGCTGGATGAAGCCGACCAGATGTTTGATATGGGCTTCTTGCCGGATATTCGGCGCATCCTCAAGCATTTACCCACTCAGCGGCAAACATTGCTGTTCTCCGCCACCATGCCAGACGATGTGCGCCAACTGGCGCATGATGTGTTACATGAGCCCGTAACCGTGCAAGTGGGTGAGCAAGCCCCGGCGGATACCGTGGCGCACGCGCTGTACCCGGTGGCGCAACACCTAAAAACCGCGCTATTACTGCGCTTGCTAGAGCAAACGGATACAGAATCCGTGCTGATTTTTACGCGCACCAAACACCGCACCGAGCGGCTGGCGCGGCAGTTGAAGCGTGAAGGTTTCAGCGTGGCTTCGCTTCAGGGCAACCTTTCGCAAAATCAGCGGCAACGCTCCATGGAAGGTTTCCGCGATGGCAAGGTGCAGATTTTGGTGGCCACGGATATTGCCGCGCGTGGCATTGATGTGAGTAGCATCTCGCACGTGATTAATTATGATATGCCCAACACGGCAGAAGCGTACACGCATCGCATTGGCCGTACAGGCCGCGCGGCCAAAACTGGGGATGCGTTTACGTTGGTAACGGATGATGATAAAGCGATGGTGAAGGCGATTGAGAAGGTGCTGGGTGCGCCACTGGAGCGCCGCCGTTTGAATGACTTTAATTACTCGGCCCCCGCGCCGCAGAACAGCCAATCGCCAGGGCATCCGCGCAATCACGCCGCCCCACGCGCAGAACCACGCCGCGTGGCTCCCTCTCAACCCGATTCGGGTTGGAAGCCAGCCGGAGCGCCCACCATTACGCCCGCTACTCTGCCCAAGCGCAACAACTTCCGCCGCCGCAAGCCCGCCACGCCACAAAACGGCGGCTTCCGGTCTTTGTATGAAGCTGGGCTGGGCCGTGGCCGAAGGTAGAGCGGCTCGCCGCACACAGGCCCTCAAGGCTTAAGTAACGCTCAAATTGCTCTCGTTTAGCTTTGATACAATACCACACGGGGATGGATGTCATCCGGTGGTGGCCTCGGTCTTCAAAACCGTCGTGTCGTTTCTCAGAAGCGGCGGGTGGGTTCGACTCCCATGCATCCCCGTTTAGTAAGCACCTAGATTCAATGTTCCCTCTCAAAAAAACTGCAAACGCTGATGTGACCGAACTGCGCCCAATTGTGGAGCAGGTGATGCGGGTGGATGACACCACCTTGGGCCAAGCCGATGAATACGCCGCCCGCTATCGGGGTCTGCTGACGCGTGATTCCATTGAAGCGTTTGATTTTGTGGCGGAGCGCTTCCGGCCACTGGGTTACACGCCGCTCTTCCGCAAAGATAAGGATGGCACGCACTTGGTGTTTGCCCTGCGCGGCATCATTGACCCGCCACCCTCCAACCCGTGGGTGAACGTGGTGATGTTTTTGCTCACGGTGGCCAGCACACTGTTCTTTGGCGGCTTGTACGGCTACACCGGGCCAACGCCGGAAATTTTGCAACGCGCGCCAGAAACTTTGAGTGAGAATGTGCAGGCCTTTGGGGCCTTTATGCAACTGGGCTTTTCCCTAATGCTGAACGGCTGGCCGTTTGCGGTGAGCATTTTGGCAATTTTGTTGGCGCATGAGTTTGGCCATTACTTTGCGGCACGCTATCACAAAATGCACGTTACGCTTCCCTACTTCATCCCCTTTCCATTTGGGGCTTTGGGAACGATGGGGGCCGTCATTCAACTTAAATCTCCGCCCAAAAACAAACGCAACTTGTTGGATGTAGGCGTGGCAGGGCCGTTCGCGGGCTTCCTCGTGGCCATTCCTATTTTGGTATATGGGCTTGCCACTTCTCAAGTAAACGCCGTGCCGGTGGGGCAAACCTCGGGCTTTGAAGGCAACTCGCTCTTTTACGCCGCGATAAAGTTCTTGCTGTTTGGCCGCTTACTGCCAGAACCCATTGGTGGAGATTGGCCGGCGTGGTTGCAAACCTTGTGGTTTTATTTATCCGGCATTTTTCCGGGCAACGGCGGCACGGATGTGTTTCTCAACCAAGTGGCGTGGGCGGGCTGGGGCGGTTTGCTGGTAACGGGCCTAAACTTGATTCCAGCCGGACAGCTAGATGGTGGCCACGCGTTGTATGTGCTGATTGGCCGCCGCGCGCTCCGGCTGGTTCCCATCATTACAGGCGCTCTGGTATTGCTCGGCTTTTTCTGGCCGGGTTGGTTTTTATGGGCGGCCATCATCTTCTTTTTGGGCCGTACACACGCGGAGCCACTTGACCAAATTACCGAGTTAGACCCCCGCCGCCGCGTGCTGGCGATTTTGGCCCTAGTGTTGTTTATTCTCGTCATCACCCCTGTTCCCATTACCTGAGGTGCCATGGTTCCTGAACTTTCTGCTAAGCAATTAGCCGAGAAGCTACAAAGCGAAACCCCACCGCACGTTATTGACGTGCGTGAGCCGCGTGAGTGGCAAATTGCCCGCATCCCCGGGGCGCAACTTAAGCCCATGAGCCAGTTTCAGGATTGGTTCGGCGAGTTAGACAAAACAGCCGAGTATGTGTTTCAGTGCCACAGCGGCATGCGCAGTATGCAGGTGGCCGCGTATCTCAAAGCCCAAGGTTTTCAGAACGTGTTTAACTTGCGCGGCGGCATTGAAGCTTGGTCTATGGAAGTGGACCCGACCGTGCCGCGTTATTAGGATGAGCTGAGAACATGAGCGAAAGGGTGAAGGGGAGCGTTTACATTTCACATCACCCCTTCTCTCATTCATCCCTACTCACCCGCCACACGTATGCTTGATACCAGCACCTTTGAAAACTTCTTGCGTTCGCTCAACATCCAAGAGCCGGTGACGACGCAGGCCGGGGCGATGATTAGTGGGCCACCCAAACCGCTGGCCGAGGCCGCCATCCGAGCTGGTTTGGGATTTGTTTTCCTAAGTACCGAACAAACCAAGAATATCCTCGTGAATTTGGGCTTAGACCCGGAACTCACTAAAGTTGTGGCGCGGCGCATGAAATCTCTAAGCATGTGGCGGCCTGTGTGGGAGGATTTAGCCGCGCCGCACTTTAAGGCGATGGAGGCCGCGTGGATGCGGGGTGACCGGGGTGCGGCCATTGAGTCCATCCGCTTGATTCTGACCATGTTGAATTTGGCGTACAGCGGCGATGGCTATTACATTTACACACCCCTACCGGAGCGCCGCCGCATTTTGCCCATTCAGCGCCGCTTGTACGCGCGCCTGCGGGAGTTGAACCATGACCGCGTGGAAACATTAGCCGTGCCGCACGCCGATGGAGTCACCACTGGCCTCCTGCATTTGCCCAAACATGCCAGTGAAGGCCGTTGGCCAGCGTTATTGGTTATTCACACTTTGGCCGGTGATAAGGATGATTATGATGTGACGGTGGAGCTATTCCGCGCGGCGGGCTATGCCACGTTTTGCATTGATATGCCTGCGCACGGCGAGAATTTTGATGGCCGCCGCGTGTTGCCGCATGATGAGCAGGTATGTGTGGCCGCTTTGGAAGTACTGGCCGCGCACCCCGCCATTGACGCCGAGCGCCTTGGCGTTTTGGGCGGCAGTTTGGGCGGCTTTTTTGCCTTACGCACCGCCGCCGCTAGCCCGCGCGTTAAAGCGTGCGTGGAATATGCCTCGCCGTTTGATATTGGTTCTGGCATTATGAAGGCGGTGTACGGCATCCGCACCAGTTTTGCGTGGGTGGTGGGCGCTCAAACGCCAGAAGAGATACAAACTATTGGGAACGCGTTTGCGCTGTACGATGCGCTCCACAAAATTACGTGCCCGGTGCTGGTGGTGCACGGCACGCAAGACCATATTTGTGATTTTACGGCCTGCTATGAAATTGCGCGGCGCATCACTTCGCCGCTCACTGTAGTGCCGTTGATTGGCACTGACCATGAAGCCGCGCAACCCTTCGCCCCGCACTTGGCCAAGCCGGGGGTGGAGTGGTTGAAGAGGCATCTCTAATAACCAGTAACACCTGTATTTGTTACTTAGGTATAGAAAGCACCCCAAACCAAAACAACCCCGCAATCAGCACGCTCCATACAACATAGCCTAAACCAATGGCGGGCAATATCGTCCAGCCGGCGCGCACCAGCAGGAACACCACGCCCAACCACACAAAACCCGGTAACAGGCCAATAAACATGGCCCGGATGGTGTTGCTGATGACTTGCGGGTCACCGTCTGCGCCGCTGGCAATCACCCACAGCGCCAATGGGATGTTGATGGGCATTACGGCCAAAATCGCCGCCAGCGTCCGCGAACGGTCTCGCAGGAAAGCTACAGCCAAGATAATGCCGATGGAAATAAGAACGGGAGCGGTGCGTTGCCAGTTGATAGATTGGAGCATGATGTGTGGAAGGTGATGAGTGAAACGTAAAACGTAAAACGTAGTGCGTGTTGCGTGAACGGAATGCGCATTACGAAATACGCAAAATAAACTCCCCTTCCAAAATTTCTTCTGGCCGTAGCACTACCACCCCATGCCCCGGCACGCCGCTGGCGAGCAAATTGAAGCCGTTGGTGGCGTTGCTCACCGGCTCAATGGCGAAAAAATCTTCGCTCTCCGGCGAAAACAGCACCAAGTGGCGCATCGGTTCAGTGGCTTCTAATGAGAGAGTCATCCCTGCACGTGGCCAACGGATGGTGGCCCGCCCATCCCAACCGGCGCGGCAATCATTCATCACTGTGTTTCCTAACGCGCGCAATTCTGGAAAATCAATTTCTGGCGGCACAGGCACAGCGGCGGAAGTGGGAATCAACGCCGGATAAATGCCCGCCACCCGCGCCTGAATTTCCACCGCTTCATCCGGCGCAGTGAGCGTGCGCGGAAAGTACGGATGAAAGCCGAACCCGGCTGGCATCACTTCCGTGCCAGCGTTTTGCATTTGAAAGTGCGTGCGGAAAGTTGAGTCTTCTAACGTGTACCGAATTTGCGCGGTGAACCGAAAGGGAAAATTGAAATCTGCAAACGCGCGGCTATCAAAGTTCAGCGTGGCGCTGGTTTCATCCGCCCGCACCAACTGCCACGGGCGGCGGCGCACATCACCGTGTTGCACATGCCCGTCCGGTGTGTTGGGCTGAAGCTGATACTCTCGCCCATTGAACGTGAAGCGCGCGTTGAGTAACCGGTTAGAGTAGGGCGCAAGTGTAAAACTTGCCATCTTGCTTACGTTACCTGCCTGCGCGGCCTCCAACGGCGTGTGCCGCAGAATGGGAACCCATTGCTCACCCAGCTTGGCAAAACAATTAATCACGCTCGCGCCGTGTTCCGGGGCAAGCTCCACTTTGAGTTTATCGTTCTGAATAATCAGCATACAGGTAACCGCGAAGCCGCAATGAACGCGAAGTGAATAACCACTAACCAATAACTCGCAATCCCTAATCCTTAACCACTA
>JAEURM010000134.1 GCA_016789245.1 Anaerolineales bacterium | reverse complement strand
CGCCCTGACCCGCAGTATGAATGTTCCTGCCGCGCGCACTGTATTCTTTAGCGGCGAAGCGGAGTTTGAGATAGGTGAAGCCACCTTCTTGCGCGATGAAGTTTTGATGTGGCGCTGGGAAGGCACGGAACATGAGATTTGCCGCACCAGTGAGATTGCTCTGCGCGGGCGGCACAATATTTTGAACGTACTGGCGGCCTGTGCCATTAGCGGCGCGGCGGGAGCGGATGTGGAAATGATGCGAGCCGGCCTGCACGGCTTCACTGGCGTGGAACACCGGCTGGAATTGGTGCGTGAGCGAGCGGGTGTGCGTTGGTACAACGATTCAATTGCTACTGCGCCAGAGCGAGTGCTAGCCGCCCTGCATGCGTTTGACGAGCCACTGGTGTTATTGCTGGGCGGGCGAGATAAAAAGTTGCCGTGGGAGCCGCTGGCGGAAATGGTGCAGGCGCGGGTGAAGCACACCGTATGCTTTGGTGAAGCTGGGCCAATGATTGACAAAGTATTGGCAAACGCTGGCGTGCCCGCCGCGCACCGCACGTTGGTAGGCCCATTGCACGCCGCCGTAAACGTGGCCGCCCAGCACGCCGCTTCCGGTGAGGTGGTTTTGCTCTCGCCCGGATGCACGGGATTTGATGAGTTTCAAGACTTTGCTGAACGCGGTGCGAAGTTTAGAGACTGGGTGAATGGTTTGTAAATTAGTTATTCAATAACTAATTGCTAGTAACCAATTTTGATTGAGGAGTTTGCCATGACTGTTGCTGAAGTAACGCCAACGAAACCTGTAGCCAAAAAGGCCGCTGGGCTTGGGCTAGACGTGCCGCTCTTGCTGAGTGTGGGCGCATTATTGCTGTTTGGTCTAATGATGGTGTACTCCTCCACCTTCGATTGGTCTTACCGCGCTTTTGATAACCCCGCTGAGGTGTTTTTGCGCCAATTGATGTGGGCAGGCGTGGGGTTAGTTGGTTTGGTCGTGGCCGCGCGCATGGATTATCACCGCTGGCGCATGCTGGCTTTACCGCTTATGGGCGTGACGGTGGCGTTGTTGCTCTGGGTTTTGCTCTTTGGGGCTACGCGTTTCAACGCGCAACGGGCCTTGTTCAACGGCTCCGTGCAACCATCCGAGTTGGCCAAGTTTGCTATCATTATTTATCTCTCAGTCTGGCTGGCCTCCAAAGGCGAGAAAATCCGCACGGTGGGCTACGGCCTCATTCCCTTCGGCGTGATCGTGGGGTTTCTGTTTGGCCTCATCATCCTACAACCGGATTTATCGGCTGGCATCACTATTGTGGTAATTGCCTCTCTGCTGTTTTTTGTGGCCGGTGCCGATTGGAAGCAAATTTTGGCGGCCATCGTTGTGGGTGCGCTCACAGTTGCCATTCTGGTGCAATTGCCCATTAGCGCGGCCGAAACTGGGCGGCAACGCTTGAGTGAATACTTTGTGGGCTTGCAAGATATCCGCGCCGCCTCTTGGCATGTACAACAAGCGGCCGTGGCCTTTGTGCAAGGCGGCTGGTTTGGGCGCGGCCTTGGGCAAAGCCATCAAAAATTTATTGCGCTTCCCACGCCGCACACCGATTCGATCTTCGCCATTATTGGTGAAGAGTTGGGTTTGTTTGGCTGTGCCATTGTGATTGCGCTCTTTGGGATCTTTATTTGGCGCGGCTACAAAATTGCCGCGCAAGCGCGCGATGCGTTGGGCGCTTCCCTAGCCGCCGGGATTGTGTGCTGGATTGCGTTTGAAGCCCTGGTAAATATCGCCGTGATGGTGGGCGCCATGCCGTTTGCCGGCAATGCTCTGCCCTTCATCAGTTACGGCGGCTCAAACTTGGTGATGACGCTGGTGAGTGTGGGTGTGCTCCTCAACATTGCGCGTCGCACCGAAGCCGAACCGATGTTGCGGCGGAGCCGCTTTGTGGGTGCCATCCACGAAGAAGCGCGCCGTGAGGCCAAAGAGAATAATGCGGCTTTTGATTTCAGCCGGCGGGACGGGCGGCGGCGTGTATCCCGCCCTGGCCGTAAGTAAAGAGTGGTTAGGGATTAAGGGTGAGGGCGTAGCCCCTCATCCCCAATCCCTGCTTTGGCTTGGCTCGCACGGTGGCATGGAAGCCGATTTAGTGCCGCGTGAGGGTTTGCCGTTTAAGGCCATTCATGCGGCGGGTGTGCATGGGGTGGGCTGGCGCAAACTACCGGCCAACGCGCTGAGTTTAGGGCGCGGGTTCTTTGACAGTCTAAAAATGGTGCGCGAGTTTAAGCCGGATGTGCTGATGGTGACGGGCGGCTTTCTGGCCGTACCGGCCGCGCTGGCGTGTTGGCTTAACCGTGTGCCAGTGCTGATTTACCTGCCGGATTTAGAGCCAGCGCAGGCGCTGAAATTTGTGAGCGGCCTAGCGGCCAAAGTGTGCGTCACTGCTGAACTATCACGCCAGTATTTTGCCGCGCACAAAGTTGTGGTTACGGGTTATCCCGTGCGGGCGGAATTAGCTCAGGCCACGCGTGCGCAAGCCGTTCGGCACTTTGGCTTAGACCTAGCGCGGAAAACCATCTTGGTCACCGGCGGCAGTCGTGGCGCGCGCAGTCTCAACCGCGCCACCTTTGCTGCGCTGGCCAATTGGTTGCCGGATTATCAAGTGATTCACTTGAGCGGCCAGCTAGATTGGCCGGAGGCGGAGGCCGCCCGCCAAAAACTTCCGGCAGAGCTTCAGCCGCTGTACCACGCGCACCCCTTTTTGCATGAGATGGGTTTGGCGCTGGCGGCGGCCGATTTAGTGGTTTCCCGCGCGGGCGCCTCGGCCTTAGGTGAGTATCCGCTGTTTGGTTTACCGGCGGTGTTAGTGCCTTACCCCTATGCGTGGCGCTACCAAAAGGTAAACGCGGATTATTTGGTGGCGCGCGGCGCGGCGGTGCGAGTGAATGATGAGGCCTTGAGTGTGGAATTGCCATCCACGGTGCGGGCGTTATTGGCGGATGAAGACCGTTTGCGCCATATGCGGCAAGCGGCCAGTGCCGCCGCTCAGCCCCACGCGGCGCACCGCATCGCACAAGAGCTTGTAACTCTGGCCACGGCCAGTACGTAATCATGGGCAAGACTAATTCTTTGTATTCCCTCATTCTCGCGTCTCCGGTTGGGAGTGGCGTGAGCTTGAAATTTTCATGGCCGCTCCCCTCTCCCACTGGGCGAGGGGCCGGGGGTGAGGGTGAGTAAAGGGCAACGCCTATGATGAGCTTGTCGGCAGTTTTCTGGATGATGGTGTTTTTGTTCGGCGTGGTGGGCGCGTTCCGTGGCTGGGCCAAAGAGATGCTGGTGCTGTTTAGCATGGTGCTGGCGCTCTTCCTCGGCTATGTGCTGGAAAGCTACGTGCCGGGCGTGCAGGGCGCCCTCAATGCGCAAGACCCCGGCACACAGTTTGTGGTGCGCTCGTGTTTGATTTTGCTGTTGGCATTCTTTGGCTATCAATCGCCTAACATCCCGGCCTTCAGCCCCAAACTCACGCGCGATAAGTTGCAAGATTGGTTGCTGGGCTTTGTGCTGGGCATGATTAACGGTTACTTCATCGTGGGTTCGCTCTGGTATTACATGGATGTGGCCGGTTACCCGTGGCCGGAATTGGTGACGCCGCCCTCGCTGGACATAGCCACCAACTTGATTCCGTACCTGCCGCCCAAAGTCATCGGTGGCCCGCCTTACATCTTGTTCGCCATCGGCATTGCGTTTGTATTTGTGATTGTAGTGTTCTTGTGAGTGGTTGGGTTTCTGGTGGGTGAGCGGCGTTCGCGTCACTCGCCACCCGTCACCTTTCCTCCCGCACTTATGAAGCACGTTCACTTCATCGGTATTGGCGGCGCAGGCATAAGCGCCATTGCGAAAGTTCTGCTGGATTTGGGCTGGCGGGTCAGCGGCTCGGATCAACAGCTCTCGGATTTTGCGCGCCAGTTGGCCGGGCAGGGCGCGGTGGTGCACGCCGGCCATGCCGCCGCAAACGTGAACGGCGCCGAACTGGTAGTGATTTCTTCCGCCGTAACGCCAGATGCGCCCGGCTTTGTGGAAGTGCAAGCCGCCCGCGCACACGGCATTCCCGTCCTCAAGCGCGCAGATTTTCTGGGCACACTGATGGAAGGCAAAACCGGCATTGCCATTGCGGGCGCACACGGCAAAACCACCACCACCGGCCTCACCGCTTTTCTGCTGGAGCGTGCCGGATTGGATCCTACCTTCATCGTGGGTGGCGTGCTGGTGGATTACGGCACTAACGCGCGGGCCGGGCAAGGCGCGCCCTTCGTCATCGAAGCCGATGAGTATGACCGGATGTTTTTGGGCCTTCAGCCCACCATCGCCGTGATTACGAACGTGGAGCATGATCATCCTGATTGCTATCCAACGCTGGGCGAGATGCAAGAAGCATTCCGGCAATTTGCCAATTTATTGCCCGTACACGGTTTGTTGATTGCGTGTGCGCGCGATGCTTTTGCCCGCAAGTTAGCCATGGAACGGCGCACGGCGGGCCACCCGGCTTTGGTGTACGGCTTACGCGCTGAGGATGATTTGCGCGCGGCCTCCATTGCGCCCAACAACGCCGGCGGCTCAGATTTTTTGGTGCTAAAAGGTGAGCAGACGTTGGGCTTGGTGCGCACGCGTCTGCCCGGTGAGCACAATGTACTCAACTCACTCGCCGCGCTGGCCATAGCTGATTACGTGGGCGTGGATTTCAACGTGGCCCGCAACGCTTTAGCCGAGTACCGGGGCGCTGGCCGCCGCTTTGAAGTGAAGGGCGAAGCGCGTGACATCACGGTAATTGATGATTACGCCCATCACCCCACAGAAATTAAAGCTACGTTAGCCGCCGCCCGCCGCCGGTTTGTGGGCCATCCGCTGTGGGTGATGTTTCAGCCGCACACGTACTCTCGCACGCGCACGCTTTTGGCGGAGTTTGCCGAAGCGTTCACGGATGCTAACCACGTGATTATTGTGGATATTTTCCGCTCCCGTGAAACGCCTGACCCAACACTGAGCGCCAAAGATATTGTGCGCCGGATGAATCATCAAGACGGGCGGCACATTCCCACTTTGGCCGAAGCGGCCGAGGTGTTGTGCGCCGAACTTAAGCCGGGCGATATTTTGCTCACCCTCGGCGCTGGCGATGGCAACTGGGTGGGCGAGGAAGTTTTGCGGCGTTTAGGTAGCTAACGCTCACCCGCTCACTTTCACACCTGCTCCGGCCGATGCGAAAGCGAGAAAGTGAGAAAAGAAGATGGTATTACGTTTTCATTACTCAATGGTGTCTATGTCTGAAAGACGAACCCTACGCGAGGCGTTTGGCACTCAACTCAAAGAAAATGAGCCGCTGGCCAAGTACACCTCGGCGCGGATGGGCGGCCCGGCGGAATATTTTGTGATTGCGGAAACTGCCGAAGAGCTGGCCGCTCACGCCCGCGCGGCGTGGGATTTAGGCTTCCAGCCGTTTATTTTTGGTGGTGGGGCCAACATTCTAGTGAGTGATGCGGGTGTGCATGGTTTGGTCATCCTCAACCGTGCGCGCCGCGTAGAGTTCCGCACGGCAGATGAGCCAGCCACCCTGTGGGCCGAAAGCGGCACTAACTTGGGTTTGCTGGCGCGGCAGTGTGTGGCGCAAGGCCTCAGCGGCTTGGAGTGGGCGGCTACGGTGCCGGGCACGGTGGGTGGCGCGGTGTACGGCAACGCGGGCGCGCATGGCGGTGATGTGGCCATGAATCTGCGCATGGCCGAAATCTTGCATCAAGATGGGCATGTGCGCCGCTGGACGCCGCAAGAGCTGGCTTATGGCTACCGCACCAGCGCCCTCAAACGCCAGAGAGAAGCCGTCGTCATCCTTTCGGCGGAATTTGAAATGCGGCGCGGCGAGCCAGAAATTTTGCAAGCCAAAGTGGAAGCATTTGTGGCGCACCGCAAAGGCACTCAGCCGCCGGGCGCCAGT
>JAEURM010000133.1 GCA_016789245.1 Anaerolineales bacterium | reverse complement strand
TCTAGTTCCATCACGCGCGTAAAGCTGGGCAATGGGTTGGCGGTGGCCAAGAGTACGCCAATGAGAATGAGCAAAATCAGTGAAAGCACCAGCCACGGCAAGTGCCGCGCGCGCAAATCTGAAGGTTCGCTGTTCCAAAAGCCGGTGTGCCAGAGTGTGATGCCGTACCAAGCAAACGGCAATACCAGCACGGCCAGCAAACCGGCCTGCCACCACACATCAATCCCCGGACGCACGCTCAGCGGCTCACCCACAATCAGCGTGTGGCTCACAAAAAAAGCGGCCCCCACCAGCAAACTCACGCTTGTCACCCACACGCCCAACGTGCGCCGCGCGGCGTTTAGCCACACCGTCAGCGCCAGCCACAGCATCAGGCTCACGTTGAACAGCGAGAGCGCGAGAACAAACCAATTGAGGAGGAAATTACTCGTCATACCTAAGTGTCGCGTGTCGAAGTGGCGGGTGTCAGTCGTAGCTTGCCCTGAGCTTTATCGAAGGGCGGAGGACACTCGACACGCGATATCGGATGCTTTGACACTTCGACACGGGCCTATTATTTCCATTCCACCCACTTTTCATTTTCATTGAGAATTTTTGCTGTGCCATCTATATCCCATGCAATTAAGTGGCCGGTGGTGGCGATGAGGGCGGCGCGGGTGCGGGCGACTTTTTCATCGGTGGCGTTTACGTCTAAGCCCCACGCGGCGTAAATTTGGCCGTTCACGCGGCTGATGGTGCGCTTATCCCGAAAGCCCAGCCGCGCGGCAATTTGTTCATTGGTCAGGCCACGCGCCAACAAACGCGCCACGGCCTGCTCGTTCGGCTCCAGCACGGCAAACGGGTCTTGTTCATCTTTATGCCGCACGGCTTGCACGCGCGCTTCAATTTCCGGGTCAATAAAACTGCGCCCGGCCACCGCATCGCGCAGAAGCGGCACAATCATAGTGGGCAAAAGATAATTGGATTTCCGCACGTACGCGTAATGGCTGAGAATGCCGCTCTGCCGGAACTCACGGTAATACGCATCATCATCTTGAATGGAATAGAAAACGATGGGGAAGCGCGGCAGTTCGCGCCGCAAGGCCACCGCCGCCTGAATGCCGTTGAGCGCACCGGCCAACTGCACATCAAACAACGCCACGGCAGGCAATGGCTCTAATGCCAACACCGCCGTCAGCGCTTCCTCGCCGGAGGCACAATCCTGCTGAACGTGCACTTCACCCGTAGCCTCCAGCCCAGCCTTCATGGCGGAGCGCAGTTTGGCGTTATCTTCTACTAGTAGTAATTGCAACATACCGCAAGCCTACCCGTTCACAGAAATCCGTCAAGCACTCAGGTGCGCGGAAATTGTGCCGCAAGCGGTGGCGGCTGGCCAGCCGTGCGGCGTACAGTGGGCGCATGCACTTCCACTCCTTTTCACTCAAAAATTGGCACCGTTGGTTGCTGGTGGCGTTGTTCGCTATCGCCATGGCGTGGATGGAATCCGCCACCGTGTTTTACCTACGCGCCAAGCTAGAACGCCTTGAACCCAACCAAACTAACCCGCTTCCCCACCCCGCACCCGTAGGTGTTCTGAGTTTTGGGAACATTGAAATTACGCGCGAAGCCGCCACCCTCACCATGTTGCTCATTGTGGGTTGGCTGGCTGGCCGCAACACCCGCACCCGTTGGGCTTACAGGCTCGTGGCCTTCGGCGTGTGGGATGTTTTCTACTATGTTTTTCTCTGGCCCATGAGCGGTTGGCCGCGCACCCTTTGGGATTGGGATGTACTGTTCCTAATTCCGCTTCCATGGTGGGGGCCAGTGTTAGCACCCGTGCTGATTGCTTTGCTGATGGTTTTGGGCGGCACATTAATTTCCCAATTTGATTCTGATGCCCGCCCGCTCTGGCCCCAGCGGCTCAGTTTGAGCTTGAACTTCTTAGGTGTTGGCGTGGCCCTATACGCCTTCATGGCGGATGCCATTGCCGTGCTGTTAAAGTGGCGGCAACGCCGAGGCCGTGCGAATGATTGAGCCGGTGTGGTTCAACTGGCCGGTGTTTGGCGCGGCCTTAGTGCTCCTCGCCGCACCCGTGTTAGATGTGGCGTTTCAAATTTCTAAACAACCTTCACTTCTTACAAACTTCAAGAGAGCGTCTGAAAATCAGTCTCAATCCCTGAAACAAGCACCCTGAGCGTCCTGAGCTTGTCGAAGGACGAAGGGTGCCAACTTAGCTCTTTTGACTAGCTCGGCCTGCTTCGACTGCGCTCAGCACGCCTTCTATGAATTTTCAGACGCACTCTAAAGGTTTAGCATCACAATGATTCCTTTTCTCACCCTACTCGCCTTTCTCACGTTTAGCATAGCGTTGTGGCGCACGCGCACTTGGGGCCAAACGCGCTGGCGGTGGCTAGTGTGGCCGCAAATTGCCGCCATGCTTTTCATCACTCAGTTAGCGTATTTGGGCCAACTGCCCCTCGCCGTGCTCACCATTCCGCTGATAGATAAAGTCCTACATTTTCTGCTATTCGGCATGGCCGTATTTTGGCTGAATTTGTGGCTGGGCGGGCGCGTGTGGCGCGGCAACTTGCCGCTGGCTTTCGTCGTGCCGCTCGCCCTCGCCACGCTAGAAGAACTCCTGCAAGGCTTCTCTGCCGTGCGCTCCCTAGATTTACTTGATTGGCTGTGTGATGTGAGCGGCATGTTACTGGGCTGGTGGTTGAGCGTGCGCTTCCTCAGCACCAGCCCTTTACCCACAGCTTCACCCCAACAACCCGCTCAGCGAGGCCAACTATGACTCAACTTCGCGTTGTGCTTTTGTACGGTGTGGCGGCGCTGACCGCTTTCGCCAGCACGTTTTTTGTGTTTTACACCGTACGCTTGCTTTACGTCACGGAAGGTTTAACCAAAGTCAACGCTCAGGGCCTGTATGTGGGCGCGGTGGCCTTTCCGTTGTTGGCGCTGGGGTTTGGCTGGCTCACGTGGCGTTGTCTCAAGTCCGCGCGGAGGCGTTCATGAGCGCTTTATCCAACACACCCGTTCGCTTAGCCGTTGGCTTTTTATCCGGCGCGGTCATTGCGCTGGCAGATAACGTAGCCTTTGAAGGCGAAGTCAGCCCCATCGTCATTGTGGTTTTGTTGCTGGCCGCTACCGCTACGTTCGGCGGCGTGTGGGGGCGCGGCGGCTGGCTGGCGGCGGCGTTCACATGGGCCGTCATCCCGCTCGTTCACCTCATCAAACACCTCCTCGGCCTGCCGGATACATTGCAACCCAACACCTACGCGTCAATTCTGTACTTAGCTGTTTTCACGCTCGTCATCGCTTCCATCGGCACTACGGCGGGGGTGGTGATACATCGGTTCAGAGTTCAGGGGGGCAAGGCTTAGACCTTGGAGAAAACATGAAAGTCAAAATGATTCTTCCGGCGCTGACCGAAGCCACTAGCCCGTTCTTCCGGCCCATCAAGTACTCACTTTTTCCGCCGCTGGGCTTAGCCACACTGGCCGGGTATTTGAATGATGACGATGAAATTGATTTGCAAGACGAGCATGTAGAAAAACTCAATTTAGATGATGAGCCAGATTTGGTAGTGATACAGGTGTACATCACCTCCGCCTACCGTGCCTATGAGCTGGCACAACATTACCGGCGGCGCGGCGCGTACGTGTGCCTCGGCGGCCTGCACATCACATCCCTGCCCGATGAAGCCCGCCAGCACGCGGATACCATCTTCCTCGGCCCGGGCGAAGATACGTGGCCTAAGTTTTTGCAAGATTTCCGCGCTGGGCATCCTAAAAAAGTGTATCAGTCAGAAGTGCGCACCCTCCTCGGCCTGCCGCGCATCCGCCGTGATTTGATTAAGCGCCAGCTCTACCTTGTGCCCAACTCCATTGTGGTTTCGCGCGGCTGTCCGCACGCCTGCGATTTTTGCTACAAAGAAGCCTTCTTCAAAGGTGGCCGCTCGTTTTACACCCAAGCCGTGGATGACGCGCTGGCCGAGATTGAGCGCCTGCCCGGCCAACATCTGTACTTCTTGGATGACCATTTATTTGGCAACCCGCGCTTTGCCAGTGCGTTGTTTGAAGGCATGCGCGGCATGGGCCGCCTGTGGCAAGCGGCGGGCACGGTGCAATCCATCCTCACGCCCAACTTGCTAGAGCAGGCGCGGGAGGCCGGGCTACGCAGTTTGTTTGTGGGCTTTGAAACCATCAGCCCCGAAAATTTGCGCGAGCATCACAAATATCAAAATCTCAACCGCAGTTACAGCGCCGCCATTCAACGCGTGCATGGTCTGGGCATCATGGTTAACGGCAGTTTTGTGTTTGGCATGGATGCGGATGACGCCACCGTGTTTGATAGAACCGTGGAGTGGGCCATTACACAAAGCATTGAAACGGCCACCTTTCATATCCTTACGCCTTACCCAGATACCGCCCTCCGCCAGCGCATGGAGCAGGAAGGCCGCATTTTGCACAACCAGTGGGATTTATATGATACGCGCCATGTGGTGTACCAGCCGCAGAAACTAACGCCGGAAGAACTGGAAACCGGCTACTGGCACGCGTACCGTGAGTTTTACACATGGGCCAACGTGGCGCGCGGCGCATGGAACAAAACCGGCTGGATGGAACGCTTGCGCCATTTAGCCTACGCGGGCGGCTGGAAGAAATTTGAGCCGCTGTGGGATTTCGTCATCCGCGCCCACCGCGTTGTTCACGCTCTGCCACTGCTAGAAAATGTGCTGGCCGGTTTTGGGCGGTTTCCGTCTCGTCATGCTTCAAATAAATCAACCACCAGCGAGACAAACATCAACACCGAAATACCACTCTGAGCACGAAGCATCTTCTCTTCGGGCCATTTGTGTAATTCGATGCCAACAAAACCATGAACCCTCAACCCACCCCCAACAAACTCTTTCTCGTACTCTTTGCCATTGCGCTTGGTGCGGTAGCCGGTTACGCGGATTTAATCAGCGAAGAAGTGCAATTGCCAGCCCTGCTCTTACTTGGCTCAGCTTTTATGCTAGGCCACCTCAGCCCGCGCCTCGCGTGGTTGTGGGCGGCCATGCTCGGCCTCAGCATCATCACGGCGCATGGCATCGGCTATCTGTTCAACGTTCAACTGCCGTACCAAACCAGTTTGGTGCCCATGATTGTTCTGCCGTTGGTGCTGGCCGCGGCGGGTGCGTTTGCGGGCGTGTTCTTACGTGGCCTCTTTGGTGAGAAAGCGGTCTAATTCTCAATGATGAAAACACTTCACAGACTAAGCGCCGTTTGGCTTTTGCTTCTGCTCACGCAACTGGCCTGCGGCGCAGACGGGGCCACGCCTCAGCCGCAAGATACGCCGTTGGTTGGCCGTTGGGCCTGCGCGGCCTCTCAGCCTAACTGCCTGCCGGAACGCCTTTCGATTGGTGATAACGATTGGTTTACTGAACGAAACCGCGTGGAATTTTTTGCCGATGGCACTCTCAGCACTTCCTCCAGCGAACGCTGTCTGTTCCGTGTAGTAGATGAGCAAACATTGGAAGTGGGTTGCTACTTCGGCTTTACTTCGTATGGCTATGTAATTGATGGTGATAAATTGATGCTTGATTTGCACATCGCCACGGTGGAGTTGTACCGCGTGCCATGAACGCCATAACTTTACGCCGCATTCGCTTCTGGCTCACGCTCGTCATCATTGGCCTAGTGGTGAGTGGCGTTACGGCGTTTCCGCTGGAGTGGGGACTGAATCTTTTGCACGCTACCGTTACTCATCCCGTTTCGCCACTCCCGCAACTGTGGCCGGAGATGGTGGCGTGGATTGCGCAAGTGCGCACCGGCTTAGTAGAAACTTACGCGCGGTATCCGTTTCTAGCCTACGGCACCGATTGGCTGGCCTTTGCGCATTTGGTCATCGCCATCGCCTTCATCGGCCCGTGGCGTGACCCAGTGAAAAATATCTGGGTGATTGAGTTCGGCCTAATCACCTGTGTGCTCGTCATCCCGCTCACCCTCATCGCCGGAACCGTGCGCGG
>JAEURM010000132.1 GCA_016789245.1 Anaerolineales bacterium | reverse complement strand
GAACACCATCTTCAAGTTTTACTTTCAAGCGTGGGTGATGTGGGGCGTGGCGGGCGCGTTTGGCCTGTGGCTCCTCAGCCAATATGCGCGCGCGTGGGTGGTGAATACCATGACGGCCATTATGAGTTTGGCGGTGGCGGCAAGTTTGGTTTACACCGTGGCCGGCACGTATAGCAAAGCCGGCCGGTTTGAAGGCACCGCCACGCTGGATGGTTTAGCCTACTTCCGCAATATTTTTCCAAATGATTGGGCGGCGATACAATGGCTGAATGCCAACGTCACTGGCACGCCGCACGTCATGGAAGCCGTGGGTGGCTCATACTCTGAGTATGGGCGCATTGCCATGGGCACAGGTTTGCCCACCGTCATCGGGTGGCCGTGGCATGAGTGGCAGTGGCGCGGCTCTAAGTATTTTGATGAGCATGCCGGTGGGCGTGAAAACCAAGTGCAAGAGTTCTATCTCTCACGCGATTGGAATGCCACGCTAACGATGCTGGATAAGTACGATATTAAGTATGTGATTGTGAGTGATTTGGAGCGCCGCAAATACAACACGCGGATTGATACGCGCCACTTTGAGCAAAATATGCGCGTGGCCTTCTCGGCGGGTGATTTAGTGATTTACGAGCGGCTGGATAGTCCGCAAAGCCGTTGACCTGAGTAAAACACGAATTACACGAAACTCGGCGGCAATACCCATTCGTGCCAATTCGTGAAAATTCGTGGCAACAATATTGAATAAGCCTGAATGAAATCTACCTCTTCTCTTTTCTCACTCGAAACTGTGCTGTACGCCGCGCTCTTTGTGCTGGCGTTAGCTCTGCGTTTATATGGCTTGGGTGACCGGCCTTTGCTAGATGTGGAAGCGCGGGAAGCCCTCACCGTTTTCCAGTTTTTGCGCGGCCTGCCGGAACTGCACTTGCCGCACAGCCCGGCGTACTTCTTCTTCACCTACTTCAACTTTCTAGTTCTACAACCCAGCGAGTTGGCGGCGCGTTTAGGCCCGGCCGTTTTAGGGGCCGCGTTTGTGTTAGTGCCGTGGGCCTTCCGCGCCCAAATGGGGCGGGGGCCAGCCTTACTTACCGCCGCGCTGTTCACGTTTTCCGGCACGCTCATCGCCGCCTCCCGCCTAGCGGATGGGTTGATGATTACGCTGGCCGCCCTCAGCCTCACACTGGTGTTAGCACACCAATTCTTCAAAACCGAAGCGGTGGGCTGGCTCATTGGCACGGCGGTGGCGCTCGGCGTGGCGGCGGCCGGCGGCGCATCATTTTTTATGGCGCTGGTGCTGGCGCTCATGGTAAGTGTGGCGCTGTTCAGAACACAATTAGGCCAAACCGCTGGTGAACTGTGGGGCCGGATTCAACCCCAACAACGCACCTTTTGGCTGGCGCTGGCGTTGAGCGTTTTAGTAGTTTCCACGGTTGGCCTTGTGTACCGTTCCGGCTTGGGCGCGCTGGGTGCCGGCTTCACCACTTGGCTCACCGGTTTTGTGCCCACCGAAACCAGCCGTTCCGTATTCATTGTGCCGCTGGCGTTGTGGGTGTATGAGCCGCTGATTTTGATTTTGGGCTTAGTAGGCGCGTGGCGCGCTTTCCGCCGCAGTGATACTTTGGGGCAAGGTTTGGCCGCGTGGGCCATTGTGGTTTTCATCTTCTTGCTTTTCTATTCTGGCCGCACGCCCGCCGATGCGGCGTGGTTAGTGATTGCGCTGGGGCCACTGGCCGCCCGCGCTATTTTTGAACTGGTGCGTGAACATTGGATGCCGGAAGAATATGTATTAGTCAGCGCCCTCAGCGCCGTGCTGGTCATGTTGCTCGGCTTTGCCTTTGTGTATCTCATGCGCTTCGCCAATCAACTCAACTTTGTTGGCCCGCTAGAAACGGCCACAGCTGATATTTGGTTTACCTCGCTTCGTGAATTGGGCTTATCCCTGTTAGCCGTGGCGTTATGCATTGTGGTGGCGTTGCTGTTTGGCTTTGGCTGGTCACGTTCAGCGGCTATTACGGGCAGTACGGTAGTGGGTGCCTTTGCCCTCTTCTGCCTCAGCCTGAGCGCCACGTGGGGCCTCGTTCAGCCGCGCGCCATTGGAGATGTGGAGTTGTGGGCGCTGGAGCCTACTACGGGAGATGCGCAACGGCTGGTGCGCGTCTTGGGTGATGTTTCTAATTTTGCAGTGGGGCAAGAGCGGGAAGTTCCGGTGGTGGTGCAAGCGGAGCCGGATGGCGCGGTGGCGTGGGCCTTGCGCGATTTCGTCAAAGCGGAGTTCGTTACCCAGCTTGATGCCTTCATCGCCAGCCCGGTGGTGGTGGCCCCAGAATCACAACAAGACCCCACGCTTGGTTCGGCGTATTTGGGGCAGGGCTTCACCTTGTATCAACGCTGGCGGCCTGATAATTTGCTTTTGCATGAACAGTTCCAATGGCTCCTCACCCGCCGCGCGCCGCTAGAGGCCAACCGCTACGTGCTCTGGGTGCGGCAAGATATTCAGCAGTTACAAACGGTTACCCAGCCGTAATCACTCAATGCCTCCCTCAATCATTGCCATTGACGGTCCCGTTGCTTCCGGCAAATCCTCCGTGGGGCGGGAATTGGCGCAAAAGCTGGGCTACATGTTTTTTGATACTGGCCTGATGTACCGCGCCCTGACGTATTTGGCCATGCGTGACCGAGTGCAACTGGACGATGAAGAAGCGTTAGCGTTGTACACCTTGCGGGCGCATATTGATGTACGCCCCGCCACCGTGAACGATGGCCGCGATTGCACCGTGCTGACCGAAGGCGACGAAGATATTACGTGGGAACTCCGCTCCAAAGAAGTGGAAGCGCATGTTTCGCAAGTGGCCGCCGTGCCGCAAGTGCGCCGCATCCTCACCAGCCGCATGCGGGCCGTGGGGTTGCGCGGCCAAGTGGTGATGGTGGGCCGTGATGTGGGTACCGCCATTGTGCCGGAAGCGGATTGCAAAATCTTCCTCACCGCCTCCGCCGAGGCGCGGGCCAACCGCCGCTTTGAAGAAACGCAGGCCCGCAACGAAGCCCGCACCTACGCAGAAATTCTGTACAACTTGCAAGAACGCGACCGGATTGATTCCTCCCGCCAAAGCGCGCCCCTCAAACCAGCGGAAGGTGCTGTTTTGCTGGATACTACCCCGCTAGATTTGCCCGGCGTGGTAAGCGCCATTGAGCGCATTATTGCCAGCCGCGCCGAATAAATTTGCGGCAACCACCAAAGAAGCCGCTCTTTCGTCCTTCAATAAGCTCAGGACGCGGCTCCTGCCCGTTCACGGTACAATCCACCCCGTGGACGCCGAAGCGCAACCAATCTCAACCGCTCAAACGAATAGCCCTAAACGCTACCAGCACGCTGAAAAAGAAAGCACGCGGCGCGTTCTGCGGTGGCTGATTGATAACATTGCGTGGCGCTTTTTGGCCCGCGTGGATAAGGCGCGCATTGCCGGTTTGGAGAATTTTCCGGCCACCGGCCCGGGCATTCTCATGATTAACCACATTGCCTTTGTGGACCCGATTGTGGTGTTGGGCAACCTGCCGCGCAATGTGGTGCCGATGGCGAAGGCTGAAGTACATAACTACCCAGTGTGGGGCGTGTTTACGCGGCTGTGGGATGTAATTCCGGTGCGGCGCGGCGAACTTGACCGGCGTGCGATTGAAAAAGCCTTGGCTGTGCTGGCGGCGGGCGAAGTAATTTTGATTGCGCCGGAAGCCACGCGGCACGCCGCATTAGGGCAGGCGCGGGAAGGCATAGCGTATTTAGCTTCCAAGAGCGGCGCACCCATCATCCCTACCGCCGTTTTTTCTACGCCGGGTTACCCCACTTTGCTTGGCCCGTGGAACGCGCACTTGCCCGGCGCGTACTTTCACTTAGGCCGCCCGTTTCAATATAAAACTCTCCCGGGCCGTTTGCCGCGTGAGCGCTTGCGGCTGATGACCGATGAAGCGCTGTACGTGCTCGCCGCCATGTTGCCCGAACAGCGGCGCGGCTATTACGCCGATTTATCCAAAGCGAGCATGGAAACAATTGAATGGGTTAATCCCTAATCCTTAATCCCTTAAGCTTGAGCAACTTACATTTTCAAGAAACCGAGCCCAAAACCTACGCTGGCATAGTGCAAAGCGTGGAAGAAAACTCGCTGGCCTCCGAAATGGGCCTACAAGCGGGTGATGAAGTGTTGGCCGTAAACGGCCACGCCGTGGAAGATGTGATTGACGTGCAGTTCTACGCGGCGGAGGATGAAGTGGAAATTCAGTATCGCCGCGCGGGCATGCTTCACGCTTCACGTTTCATGCGCCAAGCTGGGCAAGCGTTAGGTTTAGAATTCCAGCATCCCACGTTTGATATTGATATCCGGCGCTGTAACAACTTGTGCCCGTTCTGCTTTGTTCTGCAAACGGCGCCCCGCATGCGGCGCACGCTTTATATCAAAGATGATGATTACCGTTACTCTTTTCTGTACGGCCACTTTGTAACGCTGACGAACCTGAGTGAGCGTGATTGGCAGAGAATTGATGAGCAACGACTCTCGCCGCTGTACGTTTCCGTACATTCCACAGATTTAGAAAACCGCCGCGCTTGCTTGGCCAACAAAAACGCACCGGATGTGCTAGAGCAACTGCGCTGGCTGGCTGAGCGCGGCATTGAAACGCACACGCAGTTAGTGGTAACGCCCGGCCTGAATGACGGCGCGTTTTTGGAAAAGAGTCTGCGTAATTTGGCCGAGTTGTTTCCGGCGGTGCAGAGCGTGAGCGTGGTGCCGGTTGGGCTGACCAAGCATCACAAGTACGGCTACCGTGCCCACACCGCCGCCGAGGCGCAGATTGTTTTAAAGAGTGTGACCCGCTGGCAAGCCGAATTGCTTCCCAAACTTGGCGTGCGCTTTGCCTATCCCACCGATGAGTGGTTTTTGCTGACGGAAACGCCCATCCCGCCGAAGAAATACTATGACGGCTTGGCGCTAGAGGAGAACGGACTGGGGCAGGTGCGCGGTTTTTTGGATGAGTGGCGCCGGGCGAAGAAGGAGATTAAGGAAATAACGGGAAACGATGGCCGTAAAACGAGAAATGTGAAACATGAGAAGCGAAGCGGCTTTCTCGCTAAAAGCGCAACCCTTGTTACGGCTTCTCTATTCGCGCCAACGTTGGAAAAAACGGCGGCGGAGTTCAATCAGTTGGCGGGCACACAGTTGCAAGTGAGGGCGGTGCTGAATGAGCGGTTGGGGCACGGCATTACGGTGGCCGGCTTGCTCATGGGGCAAGATATCATCACACAACTCAGCGGCGTGGAACTGGGCGCAGTGGTGGTTTTGCCGCGTGTAATGTTTGATCATCCGGATGGCATCAGCTTAGATGATGTTTCACCCCTGCAAATTGCGGAAGCGTTAGGCCGCCCTATTTTCTTGGCAGATGCGATGGGCGATGTGTTGGATGCACTAACGGGCCGTAACCCGTTAGCCTTTGACCCAGCTAACCCCGCGCGCGCGCCGCAACCAATGAAGCAAGGCGGCTGGGCGGTGGAGAAGTATCTTTAGTTCTATCGTCAACGGATTGAGCGGATAAGAACGGATAACTGGCGCGAAGGATCTGTTTTGACAAGGCACAGACTCTTCGCGCTATAAGGCCGGTTTGATATTGAGCGCCAACATTCGCGCTCAGAGTGATATATCCGGGGTTTGAAGGGCGGGCGTAGGGGCGGGTTGCAAAACGCGCCAGGCTAGCACAAACGTAAGCACCACTAATACTAAGCACACTTGAAAGGGCAACGCCGGATTGAGCGTGTATAGTTGCCCGGCCAGCAGTGGGGCCAAAATCTGCCCGGCGCTGATGGCCGTTTCCATCACGCCAAAGGCGAGGCCGGTTTCCGCCGCGGCCACCAACCGGTCCAGGGCTTGGGGGTCCGGGGCGGGCTGGGCGCGCAGGGGGACGGAGGATCCCGCCCCAACCAAACTGAGGAGGATCAGGAACGGGACGAGGTGCACGACAGGACTATGTCGAGGAGAGCGGGGCCAGCA
>JAEURM010000131.1 GCA_016789245.1 Anaerolineales bacterium | reverse complement strand
ATTCCCATCACCGCCCAGCCCGGCCCGGCGAAAGTAATACTTGGCTGGTATGATGCTTTTACCCAACGCGATTTGCCCTTGCTAGACCCACGCTTGGCGCAACTTGGCCCGGTGGTGGAGTTGGGGACGATTGAAATTTTAGATTGATAAATGTAGATTTCTGATTGGGATTTGAGATTTTCTTTAGGAGCCACAATGCCAACTGGTGAACTCAAAGGCTACAAACCACTCACTCAACATGAGCCACGCGTGTACAAAAATCGCGGCGTGGTCATCACCTTGCCCACTTCATATGAGCAATTACTCCGCGCCAGCCTCGCCGCCGTAGAGCCACTGTGGGCCAAATACCCCAAAACGTACCAAATGTGGGATTTACTCACCAATGACCCGGAAGCCATTGCCAACTGGGATATGGCCGATTACCTCACCACCAGTAAGCTGAACTATAACGATCATGGCATGACGCATGCCGTGATTGCGGCCTCCAACGCCGTGCGGATTTTTGATTTGCTGGTGAAGGCCAACGTGACGCCGGATGTAGTCAGCTCCGGCGCGGGTGATGCGGATGATGCTTGTATGGTGGTTGCCACCGCCACGCTCCTGCATGATATTGGCAACCAAGTGCACCGCAAGTATCACGAAATGATTGGCGTGAACTTGGCCCTGCCGCTTTTAGACCGGCTGATGCCGCACATTTACCCGGATGTGGAAAACCGCGTGGAACTCCGCGCCTTCATCTTGCACGCTATTCTCTCCCATGATTTTGACCCGCCGCCACTGACGTTTGAAGCTGGCGTAGTTTCTGTGGCGGATGGCACCGATGTAACCAAAGGCCGGGGCCGCAAAGCCTTTGACTTGGGCAAGGTGGATATTCACTCTGTTTCCGCGTTGGCGATTGATGATGTGAACATTGATGCCGGTGCGCATCACCCGGTAGAAATTACGGTGGTGATGAACAACTCGGCGGGCATCTTCCAGATTGAAGATACGCTGACGCGCAAAGTGGTGAAAGGCCCACTGAGCAAGTGGATTACGGTAACGGCCCTTACCCGTCCGGAAGATTCTGGCCAAGATGCCCGCATTATTGAGCGGCTAACGCTAAAGAACGGCGCGTTTGTGGCGGCGTAATTCCTTCCAGCCCTCTGCTAGAATCACAGGCCTATGGTGCGGCTGGCGGCGCTTAGTGCGATGTTTTCCTTCCAAATTTGGCTGGCGTTTTATACGGCGCTGGCTCAGCCCGGCTTGTGCGCCTGCTGGCTCATTGCGGATGTAAAACATGTGCACTTCCACCCGCCTGGCGTAGACCCGGATAAGCCCCACTCGCACGATTATCTATTTGAGCAATATCACGTTCTGCCCGCCTCCGTTGCGCCCCAATTGGAAACCATCCGCGATTTAATTCAACGGTTAGCGGCTAAAAGTTTATGGCGGCCCACCACTGGGGAGAACTTTTTCGCTTATGGTTGGCGCTCTGTGCCTGAGCCGCCGCCGCCTCGCGCTTAGTCTGCCTTTCCCCACTCATTCAATTCACGGCCAGTGGCCCAAACGCCGTTTGGCTTCTTTCAATTTTTATAGTTGGGCAAGTTACGCCTAGTTAGGATAGATTCAATGCTTAAGCGATTCTTTTCACTCGCCTTAATGGCGGCCTTGCTGGCCGCCTGTGCGCCCGCCGCCGCGCCCGAAAAACCTGAAGATGAGGGACACAGCCACACCGTTACTGTGGGCGACTTAGAAATCACCGATGCGTGGGTACGCCCAGCCCGGCAAATGAGCGAAGGGAGTGACATGGCCACGCCTGAATCCGGCCAAACGGAAATGGGCATGGATCCGAATACCGTTTTGAGCGCCGCTTACTTCGTCATTCACAATGAAGGCGGCGAAGCAGACAAGCTTCTCAGCGCCGAAAGCGACGTAGCCAAAGCCGCTGAACTGCACAACGTCAAAATGGAAAATGATGTGATGACGATGTTCCAAGTGCCATTCATTGAAGTGGCGGCAGACGAACACACCACGCTCAAACCCGGCAGTTACCACGTCATGCTAATTGGCCTGACGCGCGAAATCAAAGTCGGTGAGCATGTATCTTTGACGTTAAACTTTGAAAAGGCAGGCTCGGTTACCTTTGAAGCGGAAGTGAGCGAGGAAGCCCCGTAATACTTAAGCTGGCCCTTCCCGGTCAGCCGCAGGGAAGGGCCTATCTTTCTCTCAAGGAAGTGGTTATGAGTCGGATCAGGTTGTGTTTAGTTGCTTTTGTTATCGGCTTAGTCGGCGTGGCTGGAGTCAGTTTGGTCAGCCAACAAATTCAGAAGGCGCAATTCACGTTACAGGGCGTGGCCGTAGACCCACCTCGGCCCACTACAGATTTCACGCTTACCACCAGTGCTCAAAAACAAGTTCGGTTGAGCGATTTTCGGGGCCAGTTTGTGTTGCTATTCTTTGGCTACCGCTTCTGCCCAGATGTGTGCCCGCTGACTTTGCAAGAAGTAAAAAAGGCTTTGCAGGCTTTAGGGCCGCAAGCGGAGCAGGTGCAAGTGTTAATGGTAAGCGTGGACCCGGAACGGGATCCGCCGGATTTGATTGATGCGCACGTCAAACAATTCAATGCCAACTTTATTGGTCTAAGCGGCACACCGGAAGAAGTGGCCGTAGCGGCCAAAGCCTTCAGCGTTTACTATGCCAAAGAAGCGGGCTCGGTGAACACCGGTTATCTTGTCTCGCACTCAGCCAGCATCACAGTGATAGACCCCGCCGGCAACATTGTGGAAGTGTTTCCGTTTGGCCTTGGCGAAGAAGCCATAGCGGCAGATTTGCAAGCTTGGCTAGCGCGCTAACATTGGAGTAAGCACATGTCTCAACTTGAACCCCAACCCGCCCCTCAACGCTGGATTTGGCTCACGGCCGGTGCGGCGATTTTGATTGGCTACAGTTTGTTTTTTATGCGCGGCCCATTTACCAGCACGCTTGAAATTTGCGGCCGCGCCCTGAGTACATTGGTGGAACTGCCGCCTGACTTAAACAATCAAGTTTTGATTGAAAGCGGGCTGTTTTTTGGCACAGTGCTCTTTTGGATGTACGCCATCGTGCTCGTCATCTACCGCACCCACTTGCTCCGGCAACTGCTGTGGGTGGGCGTAGTGGGTGGAGGTATGTTGCTGGGCTTTTCGCTTCTCGCCCAAGTGCTGAGTTGGTTCTGGCCCACCTCGTCAATCAATGTGGCGGCCTTAGTCAGCGCTCCAGCTGTGTTCAATCAAATTGTCACGGCGGCCTTTATGGCCGGGCTGATTGTGTTGCTGAATGAGTCCCGGCGAGTCCCGTCGCCCCAACTCTAAAAACCGTGTGCTCGCTTTAGTCAAACCCCACGCGTCTGTGAGACCTGTGGGGTTTTGTTTATTAACCGTCTGGTAAAATCCCACCTCGCATGTTTGAAATCGTTTTCCTCGGCACTTCGGCCTCCGCGCCATCTATTCATCGCGGCCTTTCGGCGCAAGTCATCATGCATGATGAGTACCGCTTTTTGGTGGATTGCGGCGAAGGCACGCAACGCCAGATCTTGCAAAGCGGCATTGGCTTCAAACGGCTGGAACGCATCCTCATCACGCACGGCCATCTAGATCACATTCTCGGCCTCGCCGGTCTGCTTTCCACGTTTACACGCTGGGAAACGGCGGAACGCATGGAAATTTGGGCGGGCCGCTGGGCGCTAGAGCGCATCCGCACCTTGCTGTTTGAAATTGTGCTCAAAGGCGCCCGCTTGCCGTTTGAACTCAAGTTCTGTGAAATAAAACCCGGCCTGATTTTCAAGGATAAAGATTTCACCGTCACAGCCTTCCCCGTTCAGCACCGCGGCGCGGATTCTTTTGGCTTTGTGTTTGAAGAACCGAACAAGCGCCCCTTTCTGGCTGACCAAGCGGAAGCGTTGGGCGTTCCGGCCGGCCCCATCCGCCGAGAATTAGTGGCCGGGCGCGCCGTAACTCTGCCGGATGGGCGCGTGATTACGCCCGAAATGGTGCTTGGCCCAGAAATGCCCGGCGTGAAATTTGTGCACGTGGGTGATTGCGGCGAAACGCGCGATTTGGTGCCGGTGGCGCGCGGCGCGGATGCGCTGGTGATTGAAGCCACGTACTTAAGCAGTGAAGATGATATGGCCCGCGAGTTCGGCCATCTCACTGCCAGCCGCGCGGCTCAACTCGCACGCGAGGCGGGCGTCAAACATCTCTTCCTCACCCACCTCTCCCGCCGCAACCGTGAGCGTGATGTGCTGGAAGAAGCCCGCGCCATTTTCCCCGCCACCAACGTGGCCCGTGATTTTGATCATTTCCGCGTGCAACGCTCCGGCGTCAGCCGTGTTGAAAATGCACCAAGTGAATGATGTTCACTGTGTGAAACGTGAGGTGTGAAGCGTCTTCTACGTTTTACGTTTCACGCTTCACATTTTACAAATAACAGAAACCCAAATCATGAATAATCCCCGTTTCCACTACGGTTGGGTCGTCGTCGGCATTGTAGCCGTCACGCTATTAATTTCTATGGGCGTGCGCTCGGCGCCGGGCGTGTTTATTTTGCCGGTTGAAGAAGATACCGGCTGGACGCGAGATGCGATTTCAGTGGCGGTTTCTATTGGCCTCATCATGCTCGGCCTCAGCGGCCCGCTCTCCGGCTGGCTGATAGAGCGCTTGGGCGCGCGCACCATCATGATGAGTGGCTTGGTGCTGATTGCGGCCAGCATGGTGGGCAGTTACTTCACCACCACCTTGTGGCAACTCAGTTTGTTCTGGGGAATTTTGAGCGGCTTGGGCGGCGGCATCATTGCCAGCGTGCTTGGCCCCGCGGTGGCTAACCGTTGGTTCGCCGCGCGGCGTGGCCTCGTCACCGGCATCTTTGGCGCGGCCACCTCCGCCGGGCAACTCATCTTTGTGCCCATGTTAGCGCTCATGGTGGTGCCGCTGGGCTGGCGCGGTAGCTCACTGGTGCTGGCCGCCATTGCGCTGGTGGCCGTAGTGCCCGCTTTTCTGCTGATGAAAAATGACCCGGCGGAAGTGGGCCAAAAACCGTACGGTGCCAGTGAAGGCCAACCGGCGTTCCGCATCAACGCGGATACTGGGGTGATGGTGCAAGCCCTCCGCTCGCCGGAGTTTTGGTTACTGGCTGGCACGTTCTTCATCTGCGGCGCAACTTCCAACGGCCTCATAGGCACACATCTTTTGCCGCACGCCATGGAACACGGCATCTCGCGCGAGATTGCGGCGGGTAGTATTGCGCTGATGGGTTCCATGAATTTTATTGGCACCATTGCCAGCGGCTGGCTCACGGATAAAGTTGACCCGCGCAAACTGCTATGTGTGTATTACATTTTCCGCGGCCTCTCGCTCTTTATTTTGCCCTTCGTTACGGAGCCGCTCGGCTTATCTGCCTTCGCCATTCTTTTTGGTTTAGATTACATCGCCACCGTGCCGCCCACTACCGTTTTAGTGGCCGATATTTTTGGCCGCAAGAACGTGGGGCCAGTGTACGGCTGGGTGTATTGTGCACATCAAATTGGCGCGGCGTTGGCCGCTTACCTTGGCGGCGTGGCCCGTGCCTCTTTGGGAGATTACGGTTTGGCGTTTTTAGTGGCCGGTGTGGTGGGCATTGCGGGTGGTTTGCTCGCCCTACGCATCAACCGGCAAGCCCAGCCGCTGGCCCCAGCGGCGGCGTAAGCCGGCCAAAAACAAGTTGGGCAGGCATTATCGCAATCCTTCCGCGCTGGTTTTAGGCGCGGCGCTGATTAGGTTTTATTGAGAAATACATAAGCTGGGTTGAGTAGCATGCCCAAAGTTTTGAGAGCCGCTAACGGCCTTTTGGACGTTCACCGGCAGGCAAGTGAGCGAAGCAAGAATTTGAGTTAAGCTCACTGACCAATAGAACCAGCACACAAGGAACACCCATGAAATCCATCACCGCCGGAGCCGCTTCTAGTTGCCTGACTTGGTTTGTGATGTTTGGCCTGCTCGCCATGTGTTTATGCCCAGTGGCTACCTTCATCGGCGGCTT
>JAEURM010000130.1 GCA_016789245.1 Anaerolineales bacterium | reverse complement strand
AACCGTGATATGGTTTCACCCGTGAATTTTGATTGGCTAATTTGGCTCGGCATATGTTTTCTCAGTGGCAGTGTGCCGTATTCACCGCTGTTGGGGCGGCTGGCGCTGGGCAAAAACATCCGTGAGTATGGTGATGGCAACCCGGGCGCTACCAACGTTTTGCGCGCTGGCGGCAAGTGGGTGGGCGTGGCCGCCATGTTGCTAGATGGCTTCAAGGGCGCCATTCCGGTGGGCATTGTGTATTGGGGCTTGGGGAGTAGGGATTGGCGGCTGGTGCCGATTGCGCTGGCGCCAGTGCTGGGGCACGCTTTCTCGCCGTTTCTTCGGTTTCAGGGCGGCAAGGCGGTGGCCACTACCTTTGGCATTTGGGCGGGCCTCACCGGGCCAGAAGCGCCCATTGTGTTGGGTTTTCTGCTGGTGGTGTGGTTTCTCACGCTTAACCTTTCTGGCTGGGCCATGCTGGCCACGCTGTTGTGCTTTGGCCTACACCTGTTCAATTACCGGCCAGACCCAATTTTTTTGACGATTTGGGTTTTGAACACACTGCTCATTGCGTGGAAGTACCGCGCCGATTTGCGACAGCGCCCGGCGTTGAAAACTGATTTGGCACGGAAACTTTTGCGCCGCTGAAAATGCGGTTATTGGTTAGTGATTATTCTGGCTCATCGTGTTACTGCTTACTCTCTTCATTGCTTGCGTCCTTATTGTTTTTGCGCTCACGGCTATTCTCAACGCCTTCACCTTTCCACGCCTGCAAATAACCCATAACCAATACACCAATAACCAATCCTCCCATTCTCTTTCAGTTTTAATTCCCGCCCGCAACGAAGCCGCCGTCATCGGCCAAACGGTGCGTGCCTTGCTGGCCCAGCCGGAAGTAACCGAGTTGCTGATTTTGGATGACCATTCCACCGATGGCACGGCGGCGGTGGCGCAAGAAGCGGCCAACAGTGATGCGCGCTTGCGCGTGATTGCGGGCCAGCCACTGCCCGCTGGCTGGCTAGGCAAAAATTGGGCCTGCCACCAACTTAGCCAAGCCGCGCGCGGCAATTTGCTTTTGTTCACGGATGCCGATGTGATTTGGCAACCGCTTTCCATTAATCCCCTCCTTTCCCAACTGGGAAAAAGCGCGGCTGATTTACTCACCATCTGGCCCACACAGATTACGCACACTTGGGCTGAGCGGCTGGTAGTGCCGCTGATGGCGTTGGCCATTCACGCGTATCTGCCGGTGCTGGCCGTTCACTATCTTCCGTGGCGTGCCTTTTCTGCGGCCATGGGCCAGTGCTTGCTCTTCCGCCGCGCGGCGTATGAAAAAATAGGCGGCCACTACGCCGTGCGCGCCAACATTGTGGAAGATGTGGCGCTGGCGGCCCACATCAAAAGCGCCGGCCTAAAACTGCGCATGGCCGATGGCAACCATTTTATGGCTTGCCGGATGTACCAAAACTGGCCGCAAGTGCGCGCGGGCTATGCCAAAAACATTCTGGCTGGGCATGGTAACCAACCGGCACTACTTCTGCTTTCCACCCTCTTCCACTGGATAGTTTTTGTGCTTCCGTGGCTGTTAGTTTTTAGTTATGGGTTGTTAGGAGAATTGGAGAATTGGAGAATTTGGTTGCCGTTGGGCATGTTGGGCATTTTAGTGCGCGCGCTCACGGCGGCTTCTACGCAACAAAGAATTTTAGATGCGCTGTTTATGCCGCTTTCGGTATGCCTGATGACGCTCATCGCCGCGCAAAGTTTACGCTGGCACTTCACCGGCGGGCCGCAGTGGAAAGGGAGGAGCGTAAAGCGTAACCGTATTGCGTAGTGCGTATTGCGTAAATTTACGAAGTACGGAATACGCAATACGCAACACGGAACATTATGCTTGATACCATTATCATCGGCTCCGGCATTGCGGGCCTAAGCGCCGCCATCCGTTTGACCGCCGCTGGGCAAGAAGTGCTGGTGCTGGAAAAAAACGCGCAGGTGGGCGGTAAGATGGGCGAAATCACTGCCGAGGGTTTCCGCTGGGATACCGGCCCGTCCGTCATCACCATGCGGCCCGTGTTTGAAGACTTATTCCGCGCCGCTGGCCGCCGTTTGGAAGATTACGTCACGCTTCTGCCTGTAGAGCCGCTAACGCGCTACTTTTGGCCGGATGGCAACTGGCTAGATGCCACGCGTGATTTACAGCGCATGGCCGAACAAATAGAAACTTTTGAGCCGCGCGATGTGGAAGGCTATCTGGCGTTTTTGGCGTACGCGGCGCGCCTGCACCGGCTAACTGGCCCGGCCTTCATTTATGGTGACCCGGTTTCGCCGCGCACGTTTTTGCAAGTGCCAGTACGTGAATGGCGGCACATTGATGGCTGGCGCACCATGCAAACCGCTATCAATAGTTTTGTGCACTCACCCCACTTGCGCCAACTGCTAGGCCGCTTTGCCACGTATGTGGGCGCTAGCCCATTCCGTGCGCCGGCCACGTTGAGCGTGATTGCGCATGTGGAGCTGACGGGCGGCGTGTGGTATCCGCAAGGCGGCATTTACGCCATTGCCCGCGCGCTAGAAAAGTTGGCCTTGGAGTTGGGCGTTGAAATTCAACTCAACGCGCCGGTGGATGAAATTATTGTGCGGGAAGAACACGCGGTGGGCGTGCGCGTGAACGGAACCGTACTCGCCGCGCGGCACATTCTCTCCAATGTGGATGCGGCTGTTACGTATCAAAAACTCTTGCCCGCCGGGGCCGTGCCGCCCAGCGCCGTGCGCACGCTCACCCAAGCCGAGCCATCTGTTTCTGGCTTCATTCTATTGTTAGGCGTGCGCGGCCAGCACCCGCAGTTGGCGCACCACAACATTTTCTTCTGCCAAGATTATGCGCGTGAGTTTGAAGATATCTTCCAGCGCGGCCAGCCGCCCACAGACCCCACCGTTTACGTAGCCATCACCAGCAAGCGCGATGCCGCGCACGCGCCGCCCGGCTGTGAAAATTGGTTTGTGCTGGTCAACGCCCCGCCACTTTCATCTCACGCGCAGTCAGAGGGCCGCGTCCTGAGCCTGTCGAAGGACACATCCTATGACTGGCCTAGCCGCGCGGCAGAATATCGCCAGCACGTGCTGGCCACGCTGGCGCGGCACGGCCTTGATTTATCGGGCAAAATCATCACCGAAAAAATGCTGACACCGGTTGAGATTGAAGCGCTGACAGGCGCGCGGCGCGGTGCATTGTACGGCGCATCTAGCAATAACATGTTTGCGGCCTTTCGCCGCCCGCACAACGTTTCCCCATATATTCAAAACTTATACTTGGCTGGCGGAACCGCGCACCCGGGCGGCGGCGTGCCCATGGTCATGCTCTCCGGCGCGGCGGCGGCCCGCCAGATTTTGGCCGCTAAGCCTGAATAAACTTTTCTAAAGTTGCCTTTCTGAGCAGTTTGGCTTAGTATCGTAGTTGAAGTCTAGCTAAAACTAAAGGGCCAGAAATGACAGATTCATTGGTCTTCAAAGAACACCCAAGTTGTTTAGTGTGCCAACGCCCCCATGCCGTGCAAGTGACGGTGGATACTCATGGCAACCGACTGACATGCGTGTTGGTGGATTCTGCCGCCGCCCGAATTTTGCCTATGCCAGACCAACTTTTAGTGGTGTGTACGGCTCACGCCGGCGTGGACGTGGCCGCCGCCTTGGCCGCCTACTTCTCTAAGGGCGATGACCATGATCATGATCACGATCATGAAGGCCATGACCATCATGGGCCTCATCACCACTAAAATCTGAGCGCACTACATCACTTTTCGCCCCACCAAAAAACTCATCTGATTATTCAGAAACTGCTCGCCGCGTGTCACTTCACACGGTATGCCGAGTTGGCCCAGCCGTTTGGCGCTGGCGTCCACCAAATGCTCAATATCCCAAATAGCAATTTGCCCGCCGGGCTTCAGCACACGCGTTAACTCAGCCACTACTTGCTCAAAATCACTTTGGGAACGCACCATATGGTGCAGAGCACCACTGGAGAGCACTACATCAAACGCCGCATCGGCTAGCGTCATGCGCCGCGCGTCCATGGTTTGAAATTCAATTCGGTTGGCCACGTTTTCCGCACGGGCGTTTTTCATTAGCAAAGCATAATCCCCACCACCGCTATTGGCCGCCCAAATATCAATGCCCAACGCCGTGCCAGTAGTGAGCCGTTGGGCGGCGCCGTTCAGCAAAATGCCACTGCCGCACCCCACGTCCAGCACGCGCTCATCGCCGCGCCATTGGATAGAATCTAATACATGCTGGCGGTAACTCAGCCGTAAACGTTGCCGCCGCTGGATGAACAACACCGCCCACGCTACCGGCGCCAGTAAACCTAAGCCCAAAACTATCAGCGCGCCCGCCAGCCAGATGTTTTGCCGCAAGGCGAAAGCGCCCAGCCAACTGGCTACGCCTGCTAGCGCCAAACCGTAGAAGCCGCGCGGCAGACGGGGCATATAGTCCGCCCAAAGCTGGGTGTTGTGCAAACCGGCATACAGGTGATTGAGCAAGCCATTTTGAGCAGGGCGGTGGGTGTGGGTGTGAGGAGGATGCGCCATTGAAAAATCTCCGTAATTTTTCCGGTGACTCAGTTCGTAGAAGCCCTGCGGGCTAAGCTGATTCAGCCCGCAAGGGCTTTAGCCTGAGCGGAATTAAAATCGAACAAAGTGTTCGATTTCACTGTATAGTCTTGCAAGCAGAAAAGCAACAATCAAAACAGGGCTGGTGTTCACTATTGAACACTTAGCTGAAATTGTTCGGGAACGTGGAGGTTTGAATGGAGACACACAAGAAAAACCGGCGGGTGGCGCGCACGCAACAACTCATTCGGCAGGCAATGGTGGAGCTGATGATGGAGAAAGGATATGAGAAGGTGACGGTGCAGGATATTCTTGACCGCGCCAATATTGGCCGCTCTACGTTTTACGCGCACTACCGCGATAAGGAAGATTTGCTGTTACGCGGCGTGGCGGAAATTTCTTACGGGCCGGAGGTGGAAGCCAGCGTGCGCCAGCACTTGCAAGATTTGCGGCGGCAGGGCGTGACGCACACGCTTTCTACCGTGCCCTTGTTTACGCATGTAAAAAACAACCGCCAACTGCATGAAGCGATGTACCGCAAAAACCGCGAGAATCCGCTTTTGGAGAAAGGTACGGCACTGTTGTATGCCAACACCAAAGCCCAACTAGAGCAATTGCAGAAACCCGGCCACGCCCCCACCGTGCCACCGGAAGCCCTTACCCACTTCCTCACCGGCGGCCTCATGGCGCTCATTCAGTGGTGGGTAGATAGCGGCTTGGCGTACACACCCCAACAAATGGATGAACTGTTTCAGCGCATTGCCATGCCGGGCGTGCGGGCTGTTTTGCCGAAAGACTAAACATAGATTTTAGTTGCCAACCAACCCCTCATTGAAACTAATGCCTTATCAGTGCTACAACTGAGTTATGCCTCGCCGATGGTTGGCTCTTACTTTACGCGTAATGTGCCTGATAGCTTTGGTGAGCAATCCCGTTTTAGTGCAGGCTAACCCCCAAATGGCCTCGCCTGAAAGTTTGGCCGAGACAAGCCCAGAGCCTGACCCGCAGGATGAACTTTCTGCCGCGCAGGAGCAGGCGCTGGTGGCGGAAATTCAGCACAATGTGGCGCAACTGCGGCGCACGGGAGCTTTACCCGCCTTCAACGCCGCCTCAGCCGTTTCCTATAACTTCCCTCTCCGCCTCGCGCCGGGCTTGCCCGATTATGCGGGTTTTCGGGTTTCGGCTTTTGCCGATCATAACGCCGCCAGCGGGCCGATTGTGGATTACAACGGCGGTACGCGCACTTATGATGGGCATCGCGGCACAGATTATGCGCTCTGGCCTTTCTCTTGGAACAAGCTAGACGAAGGCGCTGTGCAGATTGTGGCCGCCGCCGCTGGCGTGATTGCCTACAAAGCCAACGTGGATGCCACAGATCACAACTGTAATGTGAGCAGTGCTGACCCGTGGAATTACATCGGCGTCATCCAGGCTGATGGCCGCTTGACGTTG
>JAEURM010000012.1 GCA_016789245.1 Anaerolineales bacterium | reverse complement strand
CCCTGTTCTGCCAGCGCATTGCTCACCAAAATGTTGGCGGTAGTGAAGAGCGTGGCCATACCGCCCAGCAGGGCACCGAAGGAAAGCGGGATAAGCAGTTTGCTGGCGCGTAATTTGCCCTGCCGGGTGATGCCGATGACGGCAGGCAGAAGCACAGCGGCGGCGGCGATGGTGTTCATGAAAAGTGACAGCGTGGCAGTAGCCAACATCACTACCAGTGTGGTGCGGCCCTCACTGCCCGCCGCCAGCCTTTGCAGGGATTGGCCCAACACGCGGGTTGCGCCAGTCCGTTCCAATGCATCTGTGATGATGAATAACGCAATGATGGTGATGACGGCACTGCGGCTGAAACCATTAAATAGCTCATCAGCGGAAACGAAGCCGGTGAGACCCAGCACCACTAACAGAAGCAGTGCGGCCAAATCGGGCCGAAGCCACTCTTTTATGAGGACTATGGCCGTGAGCGTAAACAATAATAGCAGAAATGCATTTTCTGGCGTCATGTATCAAAGGGATTATACATTTTTGATTTGAGATTGCTGGTATTTACCTCTCACAAAGAACGCAAAGCCCGCAAAGATAGACTCAGGCGCCCTTAGCGGCCTTGGCGGGCTTCGCGAGAGAAATGTTCAGGTTTTGCGTTGACAATCCGCTGGCCGCCATCTACCATGCTCATTCATGCTGACGTGGGCCGAAATTGATTTAGCCGCCATCCGTAACAACGTGCGCCAGATGCAGGCGTTGGCGCAAACGCGCGTAATGGCCGTAGTGAAAGCCAATGCCTATGGGCACGGCGCTATTCGCGTGGCGCGGGCCGCGCAAGAAGCGGGCGCAGAATGGTTGGGCGTGGCCCGCACCGAAGAAGGCTTGGCCCTGCGCGCCGCCGGCTTACAGTTGCCGATTTTGGTGTTGGGTTACACGCCGCCGGAGGCCGCGCCGGAAGCTTTGGCGCACGCGCTTACGCTGACGGTGTTTGATTGGGAAAGCGCCACGGCGTACGCTTCCGCCGCACGGGCCTTGAACCAAACGGCCAACGTTCACCTCAAGATAGACACGGGCATGGGGCGGCTGGGCGTTTTGCCGCAAGATGCTCCTAATTTCTTTCAAGCCGTGTGGGCATTGGAGGGGTTGAATGTTGAAGGCGCGTTCACACACTTTGCCAGCGCCGATGCGGCCAGCCCGGCTTCTGCGCAGAAACAGCTCACCGTTTTTCAGGAACTCATCGCCGCTCTGCCCACGCGCCCCGCACTGGTTCACGCCTGCAACTCAGCGGGCGCATTCGCTCTGCCTGCCGCGCGGCTAGATGTGGTGCGGCTGGGCATTGCGCTGTACGGGCTAAATCCATCTGCCGAAGTGCCCTGCCCGCCAGAATTCCGCCCGGCGCTCACATGGAAGGCGCGTGTGGCACAGGTAAAAACTTTGCCACCCGGCCACGGCGTAAGTTACGGCCACCAATACACCACCACTGAAACGGAGACGCTGGCGGTGGTGACGGTGGGTTATGCGGATGGTTTCCGCCGTGCGCCCAGCGCCCAAGCCGTGCTGATTGGTGGCCAGCGCGCGCCCATCCGGGGCCGCGTATGCATGGATCAGATTATCGTGAGCGTTAGCCACATCCCCAACGTGCGCGCGGGGGATGAAGCCGTGCTGATTGGCCAGCAGGGCGCGGAACAGATTACGGCGGATGAGTTGGCGCGGCGGTGGGGGACGATTAACTATGAGGTGACGAGCGGCCTGATGGCGCGGGTGGCGCGGCAGTTCTTCAACTGATTTCTGCTACAAAACTCTTCCCGTTTTGTCCGAATATATGTTATAACATTTATCCCACTCAATTCTCAATCGGAGGAGAACCATGAACCGCAGAAAATTTTGGTCTGCTGGGATGGCTGTGGCGCTATTAGTCAGTGCCTGTGCGCCCGCCGCCACCCCCACGCCGCAAACCATCACCGTTAAAGAGACGGTGGTAGTGGCCGGCACCCCAGAAGTGCGCGAAGTTGTAGTGACCGCGCCACCCGTTGAAGCACCCGTAAAGGGCGCGCCGCTCCAAGCCATTGGCCAAGGTGAAGGCGAAGTGGCCATCATCTCTTGGGCTGGTTACATTGAACGCGGAGCCACTGACCCCAACTTTGACTGGGTGACCGATTTTGAGGCCGCGACCGGCTGTAAAGTGACCAACAAAACGGCTGGCACTTCAGATGAAATGGTGGCCCTGATGAACGAAGGCGGTTTTGACTTGGTGACCGCCTCTGGTGACGCCAGCAACCGCCTGATTGCCGGTGGCCGCTTGCAAGAAATCAATATCAGCCTCGTGCCCAGCTTTAGCAAAGTGGACTCGCGCTTGCAAAACGCGCCGTGGCACACGGTGGATGGCAAGCACTATGGCGTGCCGTATCAATCTGGCTCCAACGTGTTGATGTACAACACAGTGGCCTTTGGTGACCAACCGCCCACCAGCTGGAACGTGGTGTTTGAAGAGCAAACTCTGCCCGACGGCCAGAGCAACAAAGGCCGCATTCAAGCCTATGACGGCCCAATTTACGTGGCCGATGCCGCGCTGTATCTGAAGGCCACACAACCTGAATTGGGCATCACGGATCCGTACGCCCTGACCCGTGACCAATTTACCGCCGCGTTGAATTTGCTCCGTCAGCAACGCCCGCTGATTAACCGCTACTGGCACGATGCGTTCGTTCAGATGGAAGACTTCAAGAACGAAGGCGTGGTGGCCTCCGGCTCGTGGCCGTTCCAAGCCAACCTGCTAAAGGGCGGCGGCGCGCCGATTGAAAAAGTGGTGCCGGTGGAAGGCGCGACGGGCTGGGCCGATACCACCATGATGCACATTGATGCCCCGCATCCGAATTGTGCGTACATGTGGCTAGAGCACTCGCTCAACCCCAAACTGCAAGGCGATTTGGCCGCGTGGTTCCAAACCATCCCCGCCGTGTTGGATGCTTGCACGGGCAACGCCCTGCTCGGTGAAGAGGGCTGTGTGAACAACGGCCTGAATGACTTTGACAAGATTCAATGGTGGCGCACGCCCACCTCAGACTGCGGCAATGGCAGTAAGGAATGTGTGCCCTACTATGAATGGGTCACCAATTACGTAGCTGTAATTGGCGGACGTTAAGTAAAACCGTGAAGCGTGAAACGTGGAAGCCACTTCGCTTCTCCATGTTTCACGCTTCACGAAATCCAAAACCCCCTTCTCTGAATGACCAATTCATCCCCTGCCGTTCGCTTCACTAACGTCAGCCGCCACTTCGGCGAAGTTCGCGCCGTGGACGGCGTAAGTTTAGATATTAATAGTGGGGAATTCTTCACCCTGCTTGGCCCGTCTGGCTCCGGCAAAACCACTTGCTTGCGCATGATTGCCGGGTTTGAGCACCCCACTGCTGGCCAAATTATGCTGTACGGGCAAGACGTAACCAACTTGCCGCCCTACGAGCGCGATGTGAACACGGTGTTTCAAGATTATGCGCTCTTCCCGCACATGACGGTGGCGGACAATATTGGCTACGGCTTGATGATTAAGAAAGTGGCGAAGGCCGAGCGCGAAAAGCGCGTGCAGGCCATGCTGGAGTTGGTGCGCCTACCAAGTATGGGCAAGCGCAAGCCTTCACAACTTTCCGGCGGCCAGCGGCAACGGGTGGCTCTCGCCCGCGCCCTCATTAACCAGCCGCGTGTGTTATTGCTAGATGAGCCGCTGGGCGCTTTGGACTTAAAACTGCGCCAACAGATGCAGGTTGAATTGAAAGCCATTCAGCAACAAGTGGGCATCACCTTTATTTTTGTAACGCATGACCAAGAAGAAGCGTTAACGATGAGTGACCGGCTGGCGGTTTTCAACCACGGCCAGATTGAGCAAGTTGGCTCACCGGCGGAAATTTACGAAAGCCCGCAAACCAAATTTGTGGCGGGCTTTGTGGGCATCTCCAACATTGTGCAAGCGGAAGCCGCGCGGGCCATCACTGGCCAAGCCCACACCTTTACCGTCCGGCCAGAAAAAATCCATCTGCGTGAGCCGAACAGCGCGGTGGCCCCCACAGAGTTTGTGGCCGATGGGCAGATTCACGAAGTAGTGTACTTGGGCATGAACACGCGCTACGAAGTGGCACTGGATTCTGGCGGCCAGCTCACCGTGATTGAGCAAAACTTGCGCGCCACTTCCATGGATGTTTTGGCCGCCAAAGGCCGCCGCGTGCGCCTCGCGTGGGGGCGTGAGCATATCCATCGTTTGGCGGAGGGCAATTAGCCGTGGCCACCAATCAGCCTTCCACCCCCAGCTTGTTTGGCCGCTTCGCCACATTTCTTTACAACCGCCCAATCTTATTTTTATTTTTTCTGCTTCTGCCGCCGCTGTTGTGGCTGGGCGTGGTGTATCTTGGCTCACTGGCTACTTTACTGGTGCAAGGCTTCTTTTACATTGATGAATTTAGTGGGGTGGTGGTGCGGGAATTTACTCTGCGCACGTACGCCGAATTGCTTCAACCGGCCAACGTGGATATCTTCACCCGCACGGTGGCCATGGCGAGCGCCGTTACGGTGGCGAGCGCTCTGCTGGCGTTTCCGTTGGCATATTACATTGCCCGTTACACCAGTGGGCGGCTCAAAGCGGCGCTGTATTTGGCCATCATCCTGCCGCTTTGGTCAAGCTACATTGTGCGCGTCTATGCGTGGAAAACCATCCTTGCCAAAGAAGGCATTGTGACGTGGCTGTTTGAATTGGTTGGCGCGGGCGGGATAATTGATGCCCTTCTTAGCCTACCCACCATCGGCGGCGCTTCACTTTCCACTTCACTCATTGGCATGTTTATTGTGTTTGTGTACATCTGGTTGCCGTACATGATTCTGCCGGTGCAGGCCGCTTTGGAGCGTTTGCCCAAAAGCCTGCTGGAGGCCTCCGGCGATTTGGGTGCCCGGCCCGGCCAAACCTTTCGGAACGTTACCCTGCCACTGGTTTTCCCCGGCGTAGTGGCGGGCAGTATTTTTACGTTTTCGCTCACTCTCGGTGATTTCATCATCCCGCAGATTATTGGCGATTCCAGCTTCTTCATCGGCATGGCCGTTTACCGGCATCAGGGCACGGCGGGCAACATCCCGCTGGCGGCGGCCATGACCATTGTGCCAATGCTCATCATGGGCGCGTATTTGCTGGTGGCCCGCAAACTAGGAGCTTTCGATGCGCTCTAATAAAGAACGCGCGCCGCTTGGCTTAACACTGGTGGCCATGGGCGTATTACTTTTCCTGTATGGGCCAATGGGCATTATCGTGTTGTACGCCTTCAACATTGAAGAATCGGCTTTTACGTTTCCGCCGCCCGGCCTAACTTTGCAATGGTTCCCTGCCGCCTTGGCCCGCGCCGATTTGTGGGAAGCGCTGTGGCTATCTGTTCAAGTGGCGGCGGCGGCTATGAGCATGGCACTGGTGTTGGGCTTGCTCACGGCCTTAGCCGTCAACCGCAAATTCTTCGGCAAAGAACTCATCACCTTCCTCGTCATCCTGCCCATTGCCTTGCCCGGCATCGTCACCGGCATCGCGTTGCGTTCCGCCCTCAACTTAATGGATTTAGATTTCAGCTTCTGGACGATTGTGATTGGCCACGCCACGTTTTGCATCGTCACTGTTTACAACAACGTAATTGCGCGTTTGCGCCGCACCAGTCACACACAAATTGAAGCGTCTATGGATTTGGGGGCCAACGGCTGGCAAACTTTCCGGCACGTGCTTCTGCCCACCATTGCTACGGCACTACTGGCGGGCGGCATGCTGGCCTTCGCCCTCTCGTTTGATGAAGTCATCGTCACCACGTTCACGGCTGGGCAACAAACCACCTTGCCCATTTGGATTCTCAACCAACTCTCCCGCCCGCGTGACCGACCCGTAACCAACGTGACGGCCTTCTTCGTCATCGCCGTCACCACCATCCCCATCCTGCTTGCCCATCGGCTTTCGCAAGAGAGTGAAAGCGATAAATAAACTTAAGCGAAAGTCCCCTCCACTGGAGGGGACTTTTTTGGCCCATCTAAGCTGTGGGGCGTTTTTTTTGTAATCGCCACCATACCCCCACCGGGTAACCCAGCATCTTCGCCCCATCACCAGTGACGCGGATGATGGGGATGAGCACTAGCACTTGCACCCGTTCCCACCAAGTGAGCGTTGGCAGGCGGCTGGCCGCGCGGCGCAGAGGCAAGCGAATGTAGGCTACGCCGGCCAAAATCCCCAACAGCCACAACCACGGGCTAACGGTGAGGGCGGCATAAATCAGTAACGGCGCGGCCACCCAGTACGCAAAGTAACGCACCGCGTGTTGGCGCGGAAACAAATTAGCTTTGCCATCCCCGCGTGCGTACTGATAATACTGTTTGGCAAAGGCGCGGAGGCTGGCGCGTGGCCGAAAGTGAACGAGCGCGGCCGGCTGAAAGGCGAACGGCCCAAACTCACGCCGCACATTCAAATCAAAAATCACGTCCTCACAAAAATCTAGCCACTCCGGGTAACCGCCCACGCGTTCCCACACCTCTTTGCGGAAGGCCACACTGCGGCTAGAGGGCAAATAGGTTTGCGGGTTAATTTCTCGCGCTTCTGGCAGAGTGGTGGCACCTAAAGCAATTTCAAATACGGTTTTAGGGTCTGAGTGAAAGAAGCCAGCCACGGCCCTCACCCCCGGCCCCTCTCCCACGCCTGCGGCGCGAGCGAGGGGAGTAAATGGCTCAACTAATTTTTCCAGCCAGTCCGGCTCACAGCGCACGCCAGCATCCGTAACGGCAATAATTTCACCGCTGGCGGCGCGGAGGGCGGCGTTGCGGCCTTGAGAGATATTGGCCCCCGGTACTTCCACAATTTTCAACGGAAGCCGCGCGGCGTACCCACGCAAAACGCTCAGTGTCGCATCGCGTGAACCGCCATCACACACTACAATCTCATCCGCTGGCCATGTTTGTGCCGCCAGAGAATCTAGCACCGCCCGCATCGCCTCGCCCTCGTTTAACACCGTCATAATCACTGAAATTTGCATTGGGCTGATTATACGTGCACGGCGCATAAATTCGCGGCCAATCAACTTGCACATCTAGAATGGGACGCAGATAAACGCAAAGCAACGCGGGTTTTTCTTGAATCAGCGTTTATCTGCGTCCAAAAACAGGCCGTTTCAATTTCTACGCCAACACCAAATCTCCATTATCATTGCCCCATGCCCACTGCCCCCATCCTTGAATTTGACCCCACACCTGAAGCGCTGATTGAGCCGAGCAAACTAGTTGATCCGCTGGATGTGCCGGAACGCTGTGTCATCACGTTCTTTCAAGATGTGCTCAACCGTTTGCGCCGCCAGTTTAAAACGCGTGTGGTGGCTAAGCAAAAAAGTGAGATTGGTGACCACCCACTGTATGAAATTAAATACAAGCGCCAACGGCTGGCCGTGCTTCACCCGGGCATTGGTGCGCCGCTGGCGGTAGGCTTGCTGGAAGAAGTGATTGCGCGCGGTTGCCGTAAATTTGTGGTGTGCGGCGGCTGTGGCGTGCTCAACCGGGAAATTGCGGTGGGGCATCTCATTGTGCCCACCAGCGCCGTGCGTGATGAAGGCACCTCTTACCATTATTTGCCCGCCAGCCGTGAAGTGAGCGCCAACGCGCACGCCGTGCAAGTGATTGAAGATACGCTCCAGCGCAACGGCGTGGCGTATGTGACGGGCAAGACATGGACGACGGACGCCATTTACCGCGAAACGCCGCACAAAATTAAACAGCGGCAAGCGGAGGGTTGTATTTGCGTAGAAATGGAAGCCTCGGCGCTGTTTGCGGTGGCGCAATTCCGTAACGTTACCCTCGGCCAAATTCTGTACGGCGGGGATGACGTGAGCGGCTTGGAGTGGGATCATCGCGATTGGAACAAGCAACGCGCCGTACGCGAGAAATTATTTTGGCTGGCGGCCGAAGCGGCTCTCAATTTGTAAATGAGTCAACGGATGAAAACGGATTATCCGTTCCATCCATTGAGAAGAAATGCTCATCCTAGAAATCACTTCCCTCTCTCATTCCGGTGAAGGCATTGCGCGGCACGATGGCCGCGTGGTGTTTGTGCCGTTTGCCTTGCCCGGTGAAACTGTACGCGTTGAGATTATTGAAGATAAGAAAAACTTCCAGCGCGCGCGGCTGGTAGAAATTCTCACGCCCTCAGCAGACCGAGTTGGACCGCTGTGTCAGCATCACTTTTCACTCCTTGCCCGTCACGCCTCACCCGCGTGTGGCGGTTGCCAACTGCAACACCTCGCTTACCCCGCGCAGGTAGCGTATAAAACACAACAAGTGATTGAGCAATTGGTGCGCATGGGCGGCTGGGCCGAAGCTGAAGCGCGCCGGTTGGTGCGGCCCACTGTGCCCGCGCCACAGCCGTTTGGTTACCGCAATCAGGTGCAATTTTCGCTTACGCCGGAGGGCCAGCTCGGGTTCAAGGCCGCCAGTTCCAACGCCATGGTGCCCATTACGGAATGCCACCTTGCCGCGCCGGCCCTCATGCACATGCGCCAACGCCTAAACGTGGAAAGTGTGCCGGAGTTGGAGCGGCTCACTCTGCGTGCCAGCGCCGAGGACGAACTGATTATTTTTGAGTCTGATATGGACGCGCCGGAAGTGGAAATTGATTGGCCGGTTTCTGTGGCCCTGCTCCGGCCTGATGGCGCTTCTATGGCGCTGGCTGGCCGCGATTACTTGGTGGAAAATATCAAAGGCCGCGCGTTCAAAATTTCTGCCGGTTCGTTTTTTCAGGTAAACACCGCAGTGGCCGAAAAGCTGGTGAACGAAGTGCTGGCCGCACTCACCTTGCGCACTAGCGATACGGTTCTGGAGTTGTACTGTGGCGTGGGCCTGTTCACCGCCTTCATTGCGCCGGAAGTAAAACATGTAATTGGCATTGAAGCCGCTGAATCAGCCGTGGAAGATGCCGCCGCCAACTTGGATGAATTTGAAAATGTGGAAATTTATTGTGCGCCGGCGGAAGATGTTTTGCCCACGCTAGAACTTAAACCAGACGTGGCACTGATTGACCCGCCCCGCGCCGGTTGTGCGCCAGCAGTGCTTGATGTTCTGCTCCAACTTAAGCCGCGTGTGATTGTGTACGTAGCCTGTGACCCGGCTACCTTTGCGCGGGATGCCAAGCGGCTGGCGGCAGGCCGCTATCGTTTGGAAGCGGTGCAACCGTTTGATATGTTCCCGCAAACCCACCACGTAGAGTGTGTGGCAAGGTTTGTTTCCTCCTAAAGCCTAACCTAAACAAACGGCCTGAGTAGAGTAAAATCTTTGGTATGACGAACTCAAACGGCCTCATCATGATTGTGGAAGATATTCCCGCCGTGCGCGAGTTGATTGAACTGCAACTGCAAGCGCGGGGCTTTAGCACGCTCGTGGCGCGAGATGGGCAAGAAGCCTTGGATTTGCTCACCTATCAACGCCCAGCGGCCATCGTTTCTGATATTCTCATGCCCCGGGTGGATGGCTTCTCTCTGGCGCACCGTTTACGCGCCAACCCGCAAACGGCCATGATTCCCCTCATCTTCCTCTCGGCCACGTATGTTTCACAAGAAGACGAAACGTTTGCGCTGAATTTGGGTGCGATGCGCTTTTTGCCTAAACCGGTGGATTTGGAGGAGCTGGTTAAAGCCTTGAACAAAGCTTTGCAAACGCCGGATGATGGCCCGCCCTCTTTGGAAGAGCGCGAGTTTTACGTGGGCTATCGCCAACGCCTGAAGAGCAAACTGCAACAGAAGGCGCAACAAATTGCGCGCACCCAGCAACAAATGGCCGCCGTGGCCGAACCTCTGCGCGAGACTTACCGTAACGCCTTAGCCGAAGCGCAAGAGCAATACGAAGAAATTCAGCGCGAACTCGAAGCCATTTCACGCTTATTGCCGCCCGAATGACCGCTGGCCGCCGCCTTCTATTTTCTCGCCGCACCTTCTTCAAAGTGAGCGCCGTATTATCCGCGCTCACTTTGCGTTTTGGGCGGCCGCTTTTTGTGGCCTCAGCTTTGCCGTTGGCGGGCGCGCATGTGAACTTAGAGGCTGATGAGTTAGTGCCGCTTAATTTTGATGCGGCGTTATTGCCCGCCTACGCCGCCGTAAATTTTATACGCCAGCGCTATGCACACCGTTTAGGTGGCCCGCCCGGCCGCGCGCATGATCCGGAAGGCGCGTTCACTATTCCCTCCAAAATGATGATTGCGGCCGTGGCCTACACGGGTGCGGAACCGGTGCAACCGTTGCTAGAACATATATGGACGCGTAACGCGCTGTGGCCGCGTTTTGGCCGGCTGGCCCTCGGCGTGGCGCTCTTGCGGCATGGTTATTCACCCAACACGCTCAACCTCAATGAAGTAGAAGCCGCCGCGCAAGCCTTGCGTGAACTTAAGCCGCGTTTTGTGCCAGATGTGCCGCGCGCCTTAGAAGCGGGTGAGGGCACGGTGGGCCTCGTTCTGCGGGATGCGGCCCGTTTGCCCATTAGCGGCCTCCCCGCCGAAGCGCGGCTGATGATTGAATATGATTGGGTGGTGCCGCGCACTTCCACGCAACCCAAAACCGCTGAAGATTTTATCCGCCGCCAACCGCGCCCCTTCCAATTGAATTTACCTCGGCCTTACACCACCTTAGCCGCTTTACCAGAGTTAGCCCGCATGCGTTACGCGGAATTGTGGCAAGAAATTATCCGTGAAGGCACACGAAGCTAACGCGAAGTGGCTTCATGTGGCTTAGTGTGTCTTCGTGGAAAAGAAAATAATGAGCCAAAAGCAACTTGAACGTGTACGCCGCCTGTGCTTAGCCTTGCCAGAAACTAGCGAGCGGCTTTCGCACGGTGAGCCAACTTTTTTCGTTCACAAGAAAACGTTTGTGATGTTTGCCAACAATCATCACGCGGATGGGCATGTAGCGGTGTGGGTGCCGGTGCCGCCCGGCCTACAGGCCGGATTGATTGAGAAATTACCCCACACCTATTTTAGGCCGCCGTATGTGGGCGGGCGCGGTTGGGTGGGTATTGAACTGAGCGAAATCAGCGATGAAGAATTGCTCAATCATGTTCACATCGCCTGGGAACTTATGGCGCCAAAACGCTTACTCGCTAAAAGTAAAAAATAAGCCACACGAAAATACTTCGTGTGGCTTTGTGTTTTCTTCGCGCCCTTCATAAATTTTAGAGTTACGCACTTACCGGCTTGGGCTTGCGGAAGCGCCGAAGTACCCAGCGGCCCACTAACCACAGCGGCAAACCAAACACTAGCAACAGTGGCAGAACGTAAATCCCAATCCAAATGACGGCGGTGGCCAGTTCTTGGAAGGCTCGCAAGAGGGCTTCAAACGCTTCTTTAGCCACGCCTTCCGGCTTCCAGCCACCCACTTCCAGCGGTTGGCTCAGCGCATCTGGGATTAGGTTCACGGTGATGAGCGAGAGCAGGGCAGATTCACGGTAATACTTCATTTGGCCTTTCACCTGCTCAATTTGCCCACGGATGGAGACGAGTTGGTTGTAAACGTTCAACACATCCTCGGTTTTATTAGCGCCATCCATGATTTTTTGCAGTTGCGCCTCAGCCGCTTCCAAATTGCGCAGTTGGCTCTCTAAATCGGTGTACTGAGAAGTTACGTCTTCGCCAGAAAGATTTTCGCTTTCCACTTCCACGGCTAAACCCTTCAACTGCCGCAAGGCTTGGTCGAGTTTTTCCACGGGCACACGCAAGCTCACGCTGGCCTGTTTAATTTCATTGCCCTGTGCATCCACGCTGGCGCGGTAGGTGTTGGAGCTTACTACATAGCCACCCAATTCATTGGCCAACGCATTAATTTCATTGGCCGCGCTTTCCGGGTCTTTCACGATGAGCGATAAGCTGGCGTTCTTGATGACGAGCCGGCCTAACTCACCTCCCGCCGTTGCGGTGTTACTGGTAGCAAAGCCCGGCTTGGCCGCTTCGGCTTCTACTAAATCATAAGCCACCGATGGGGCCGCGCCGCCAGTACCGAAGAAATTGGGGTCTTGCCCTACTTCGGCTTCTTCCGGTGCGCGCGCATTTTGCACTTGGCACGCGGCCAAGCTCAGCGCGGCAATTACTAAAATAAAAAGAAATTTGCGAAACATACAGCCTCCGAGTGAGTGCTCTGATGTAGAGCTTGCTTGCTAACTGGACGCTGAGGCGGGAGGAGAAGTTCCGGCGAGCGGCCAGCTAGAGCATAAAAAAAGCCCGCCGATGCGGGCTTCTTCACTTTTTTGGATGCGGCCCTACCACCCTTGGGCAATGCGCGTAATCAAACGCTCCGGGAAGCCGAGGGTGCGCATTTGGCGCTGGGAGTTTTCTACGTTGTACGGCACGCGGCGGTATTTCCACAAGCCGTTATCCGTATCTAATAAGGCATAGGAGGAAAAGGGATTATTATCCCGTGGTTGGCCCACACTGCCGGGGTTGATAATCATCCGTTGATGATTCAGTTTCATGGGCGCAGTGTAGTCTGGCAAAGCTTCATCGCACTCATCGCTCAATTCAGATTCGCGGAACACCACTGGCACATGCGTGTGCCCCACCAAACAATATGGTGAGTAGAAGAAGGCGAAGTTCTCGCGCGCAATCATGCGGTTGAGAATGTATTCCCAAATGGGTTGGCGTGGAGATGCGTGCGCCAACGTAAACGCGCCCACTTCCGTAATTGAAGGGAGAGTATGCAAGTAGCGGAAATTATCGGGCGTGAGGTTGTGGTACGTCCATTCCAGTGCCGTGCGGGCGTCATTGTTAAAGCTGTTAATATCTAAATCGCCCAACACGGCTTTATCGTGGTTGCCCACCAAGCACGTGAGCCCGGGCAAACTTTTCACGCGCTCTACGCATTCGTTGGGTTTGGGGCCATAGCCCACCAAATCACCCAAACACCACACGGCTTCATACTGTCCCGCAGAGTCGTGTAGTACGGCGTCTAGCGCTTCATAGTTGGCATGGATATCAGAAATTACCAAAATCTGCATAACGGGCCAATGATACTGGTTCGTTCAACTTCTCACAATGACCCATGTCTACCACCAACTCTCCCTAACCAAACCAGAATCTTATCTAAGCTGGGTAACGTTTTAACCAACTTGTACCCAAATGCCCCGCAACCTATAATCTTTGTTAGGATGCCAATATTAGACCAGCGCTCGCTAGAATTTATCAGCCACTCGCCAGAGCAAACGCGGCGGTTGGGCGAACGCCTAGGCGAATTGCTGATGACGGGTGACCTAGCGTGCCTGAGCGGTGATTTGGGCAGTGGCAAAACTACATTTGTAAGCGGCATAGCACGCGGCTGGGGTGCTTTAGAAGCCGCCACCAGCCCTACGTTTGTGTTGGTGAATGAATATCAACGCGCGGATGGCTGGCGGCTGTGGCATATGGATTGTTACCGCCTCAACTCCAGCGCGGAGGCCTTAGCCTTGGGTTTTGATGATTTGCTGAGTGATGACGGCGCACTGTTGATTGAGTGGCCGGAGCGCGTACTAGAAATTCTGCCCGCCGAGCGGCTTAACCTTAGCTTGCGCTGGCTAGATGTGGAAAAACGCGCCTTCCGGTTAGAAGCGGTGGGCGAGCGCTACGAAGCCCTTCTGCAAAACTTCCGCCACGCGGCGTTTGGATAAACCTCCATGCTCCTCGCACTAGATACCGCTACCCGATACATTTCCCTTGCGCTGTACGATGGCGCCAGCGTAGCCGCTGAACATTCTTGGCGCACGGGCGCGCACCACACGGTGGAACTGGCCCCGCAGGTGGCCCTGCTTCTGCGGCGCGTGGGCGTGGCCACAGAGGCACTAAAAGGCGTAGCAGTAGCCATTGGGCCGGGCAGTTACACCGGCCTACGCATTGGCCTCGGCTTTGCCAAAGGCTTGGCCTTCGCTCATTCATTACCTCTCTTCGGCGTACCCACGTTTGAAATTTTGATGCACGCCCAACTGCCCACCGATAGGCGTGTGTTAGCCGTGTTAGAAGCCGGCCGTGGGCGTGTGATTGTGGCGGCATATGCATGGCTGAACACGCACTGGCAGGCGGAGGGCGAACCGGCCGTTACCAACTGGGCCACCCTCGCGGCCGATGTGCTGGAGCCAACCATGATTTGCGGCGAGTGGCAAAGCGCCAGCCCGGAAGTGCAACGTGCCCTTAAAAGCCGCGCCATCTTCACCTCGCCGGCGCGTACTTTGCGGCGGGCCAGTAATTTGGCCGAGTTAGCGTGGGAACGGCTCTTGCGTGGCGAGGCTGATAATGCCGAAGCGCTCACGCCGTTGTACGCCGGGCAACCGGAAGGCCTGCAAGAGTGATTGCGCAAATGCCCGTCATCGTGCCCATGCGGCTGGAAGATTTGCCACAGGTGATGGAGATAGACCGTCTTTCTTTCCCCCAGCCGTGGACGGAACAGTCTTACCGCTTTGAGTTAGAAGAAAATCAAAACGCCCACTTTATTGTGGCCTTAGAAACGGCCCCTATTCCGCCGCAAGGCTGGCTTCAACGCTGGCGCACGCCTCCGCCCCGCACAGTAATTGGGTTTGCCGGTTTTTGGTTGGTGGTGGATGAAGCTCACATCAACACCATTGCGGTGCACCCCACTTGGCGGCGGCAGGGCATTGGCGAGCGTTTGCTCACCGCCATCTTAGAACGCGCCCGCGCCGTGAAAGCCGTTAGCGCCACACTAGAAGTGCGCGTGAGCAATTTACCCGCACAAAAAATGTACGCCAAATTTGGCTTTGCAGAAGTGGGCCGCCGCAAACGGTATTACCGAGATGGAGAAGATGCGTTGTTGATGACGGCGCGCTTTGAACCTACGCCCCCCGGCTGGCAGATGAGTTGAATCAAAATTGAAACACGGATTTCACGGAGAAGCACGGATAACACGGAAATAAACAATTCCGTTCCCATCCCTTAAATCCGTTGACTCTTCCTCAAGGTAGAACGGCGATTTGAATTTCACCAAACGCAAAACGGGTAGGGCCGCTGGTGAGCCGGATGAACTGCGCGCGCGCCGGGCCAAAGCCTAACTCGGTGAAAACTTTTTGCTCCAACGTTTCACATTTGGGCACGCCACATTCACCCGAACCATTCCACACTTCAATCCATGCATTGCCATCACCGCTTACTTCAATCTTTATAAAGGTAGTGGCATCCCGCCCATCCCGTTGCGCGTAAAGTTTTAGGCCTGCAACATTTTGCGCTGAGCCTAAATCCAAAATCCACGCCGCGTTGCCGCCGCGTAAACTGGCCCAAGTTTCATTGCGTTTATCCGCCATATCTTGCGGGCGGCCAATAAGCTCTCCGCCCTCATGGCCAATGCCCGTAGTTTGCACAAAGTTCACGCCGCTCACAATGGGTTGAATGCCAGTGGTGATGGCTCCACTAATCGGCGCCGGTGGTGTGGCGGTAGGCGGAACTGGCGTCTCGGTGGCGGGAACGGGTGGCGGCGTATCCGTATTGGCTGGCGTAACAGAAGCGGCGGGTGTCTCGGTGGGCGGCTGTTGAATTACAGAGGTGGCCTGTTCCGTGGGTGTATCCGCTGGTGGAACGTAAGCGGCCGGTGTGGCGGTAGCTTCCGGCGGAATGGGCGTAGCGGAAGGCTCACCCGCGCTGGGTGTATTTTGTTCAACCGGAACATTTCCCACCGGCACAGGTGTAGAAACCTGTGGCGTTACTGCTTCTAAGGCAACCGTGTTGCCCGCGCACGCCAACGCACCGAATAATAAACTGACGATGACCAACAAAAAACGACCATTCATTGGAAGGCCAATCCTTTCCAATGCAATACTAATCGAATATGGGAAGTGCGCAAGCCAGTGAGAGAAAGTTTTAGGGTAGACGTGCCAAAATCTCCGGCGACCGGATTGGCAATAAAACTAAACTGTGGAAATTTATTGGCGCTGAACAACACCGCTAGCGGTGCTGTCCTGATCATCGGGCTTCGGCGTGATTAACCCAACGATGCTGAAGGCCACGAACAATGCAATCACCCCTATCACGAGCAGGACGGCGAGCGTCAACATGGCATCTCCTCCTATTGACCCGGCCCACCTTTCGGCGTTGTGGGCACGTTCAGAGCTAGTTGGCTCAACGTTAGAGATGAGTATGGCATGAAATACAAGAATCCGCATCCCACTTTCGGTTTAGCCAACTAACCCCTCTTTTTACGGAGGCGAGCTAACCTGCTTCACACCTCGCTAGGAATATTGCCTCACCGGTCCACTAACGCCAAAACAACCCAAATTCCTATCTACTTTCTCGCGTGGCTGGTTAGAATTCAAACGTTTCTAGCGAAAGGTTAATGGCAATGGATGGCGTTTCCTCCCCCTTCTTCTTGGCACTCAGCATCATTGGCCCAGTTTTTGGTTTTATGCTGGTAGCATTAGGTGTGTATTTTTATATGAAGCGCAAACAACCGCGCCCCGAGCCCGAACCTTCTGGCATGCGGAGCAATTTGGGCTTGCCTTTAAATGATTTAGATAACTTGGTGCGCAAATATTATAAAGCGCAAGGATACGATGTTATTCCCGCGAGTGATAACAGTGCGCGCACGGTGGAATTGATTGCCCTCAAAGATACCGAGCGCACGGTAGTTTGGTGCCGGGCGGAAGCCGAGCCGCCAGATGCCCGCGCCATTGAACAACTGTCAGTGGCGCGTGAATCGCGCAAAGCCACGCGCGCCATCTTTATTGCCCAATCCGGTTTCGCTTCCGAAGCCCGCCAACGCGCTATACAATTGGGCATTGAACTGCGAGACGCAGGCCAAATCAACCTAATGCGCACCATGGCTGAACAAGCCGCGCGGGCTTAAACAACTCCGCCTTGGCTTGCGCCGAAAAGAGCACGATGAGCACGACCGACCCACGTTTGGTGGAAGCCTACAAATTTATTCGCGCCAGCCAGTTTAAAGCCGCCCGGCAAAACTTACGAGAGGCCCTAAAAAACAACCCCCATTCTCAGCGCGCTTGGTTATTGATGAGCATGGCGGTCACCGATGCCACTCAGCAAGCGGAATGTCTGCGGCGCGTACTGAGCCTTAACCCCGATAACACTGAAGCCCAGCATCGTTTGGCTTTATTGCAACCGGCTGAAGCGGCGGAACCAGAATTGCTGGCAGTAGAAACCGCCGCAACGCCCATAACCGCGCTACCAGCAGACATTGAAATTCAACCTACAGTGGCCCAAGATGAATTGGCCCCAACCGAAGTTGCGCCTGAACCGGAAGCGGCAGAGGTGGCCACTCCGATTGCCAGCGGCGTGGTTGAAACTGAAGTTGCCCTAGAAGCTGAAGCTGAGCCAGCCGCTGAAGTTGTTGAAGCAGTGGCCGCCGCTTCCCCTGCTGAACTCGCCCCTGAAGCCAAAGAGCCTGAGCCGTGGTTTGCTGAGCCGCAAGGTTTGCCAGAATGGTTAGTGGCCCAAAGTTTAATAGATGAAACTTTGCCGGATGTTGAGCCGCTGACGGAAGAAGAATTTGAAGACGAAGAGCCTGCCACTGAAAACTTAAGCATTGAATCGACGCCCACTGCCGAACCAGAAGCGCCCCACGCCTTAGAAACGGCCTCTGCCGCCTCGCCTGATGAACCCTTGGTGGAGGCTACGCCAACGCCGCGCGCCAAACGCCGCCGCGCTCGCCGCCTGCACACAGATTATTTATTGGCACATCAAGCGCAAGTGGATGAAGAGTTGCCCGAATGGTTGAAAGAAGAAGCTGAGAAGGCTACGCACCCGCCAGTGGCCCTGCCCGCACCCGTGCCGGTTGCCCCCGCCGTCATTACTCCGGAAGTTGTAAAACCTGTAGCGCCAACACCAGTAGTTCCACCGCCCACCCCCAATTTAGAGCCAGCACCTATTCGCCTTCAGCCCCCTCGGCCGCCCGCCACCCCTGTAGTAGAAAAAGGGCCGCTCCGGCCTTACTACCACAGTAACTATCCTCAGGGTGATGCGCCTAGTTGGGCTTTGCCCATCTTGCTCATTTTGTTAACGCTCGTAGTGATCGGCATTGTTGCCCTTTTGATTTATATGGTTTTGTAGAAGCCGCCGTGGTTGTGATAAGATGTTTGCCGCAACGCGGGTGTCGCCAAGTGGTAAGGCAGTAGTTTTCCAAACTACTATTCCGCGGGTTCGAGCCCCGCCACCCGCTCAACAAAAAGCGAGACAATCAGTCTCGCTTTTTGTTTAACTAGCGCCACTACACATTTAACTGGCACCTCCGCAAAGGCGGGTCTGCTATTCAGGTATGTTTGACGGGTGTGATTTGGAAAACACACTCGTAGGCATACTTACGGCGCGGGAGTGGGTGTTGGCTCCTCTACGCGCGGCACACCCACGGCAGATTCCCACGGATAACGGGTGTAGTTCAAACCGTAGTACGCTTCCACCACGCGGCGGAAAATGGGCGCGGCAAAATCTGAGCCGCCGCCGCGATTTTGCAGAGCTACGGCGATAGCAATCTCCGGTTTGTTGGCCCGATTCTCACAGGTGAAACCCGCAAACCACGCATCAGGTTCTTGTGTGCCAAAGATGCCGCCATCTTCTGCCGTGCCGGTTTTACCCGCCACGCAAATAGAAAAACCCCGGAACTTATCACGCGCCGTGCCACGCGGTTCCTTCATCACGTTCAACATGCCCAGTTGCACCGCTTCCAATTGTTCAGCGTTAACGGGCAACGTAGCTGAAATGATGGGCTGGAACGTGAATGTGGCTTCGCCGTCTGGTGGCCTAATTTCCCACACCAATTGCGGCTGATACAACGTGCCGCCATTACCTACCGCCGCCACCAGCCGCGCAATTTGCAAAGGCGTTACCAACACATCACCCTGCCCAATGGCGGAATTGATGGCATCTAGAACGCCCCACGTTTCACCGCGCTGGCGCTTCCATTCCGGGTCCGGAATCAGGCCAGGCACTTCTTCCACATGCTGAATATTGGTGAGTTGGCCAAGGCCAAAGGCGCGGGCTGTTTGCGGCAACCAATCCGGATTTTTGTTGAACAGCCCGAAGCCCACGTGATAAAACCACGGGTTGCACGAGGCTGATAACCCTTCGGTGAGTGATAAATCACCGTGGCCGCCTTCCAGCCAATCTTTGCGCGGCACTAAGGTCACATCGCCTGTCTCGTTCCACTCTCCAGTGCAGGTGTAGCGCGTTTCAGGCGTGAACAGGCCAGACGTTAGCCCAGCAGACATGGTGACGATTTTGAACACCGAACCCGCCGGATACGCCGATTGCGTGCTGTGGTTGATTAAGGGGGCGCGGGGGTCATTTAAAAGTGATTGCACTAAAACTTGGTTGCGGTTGCCCGGGCTAAAAATATTGGGGCTAAACGTGGGGTTAGACGCCATCGCCAACACTTCACCAGTTCCCGCGTTTAGCACCACCACCGCGCCATCAAAATCTCCCAGCGCAAATTGCGCGGCTTGCTGTAAATCAAAATCAAGCGTGGTGTAAATATTTTGGGCCGGCACTTGCGGTGTAGAAGCAATCATGCGGATGAATTGAGTAATATCGGCGCCGCGCAGTTGTAATTGGCCGCCCGCCT
>JAEURM010000129.1 GCA_016789245.1 Anaerolineales bacterium | reverse complement strand
CACTGAACCTTCGCGCGGCGCCATTGATATTTATGGCCGCGTGGGTTCCTTGCTAGAAGTGGGCACGGGCTTTCACCCAGAGTTGAGCGGGCGAGATAACGTCTTCCTCAACGGCGCTATTTTGGGCATGAAGCGCACGGAAATTCAGCGCAAGTTTGATGAGATTGTGGCCTTTGCGGAAGTGGAACGCTTTATTGATACGCCGGTGAAACACTATTCCAGCGGCATGTACCTGCGGCTGGCTTTTGCCGTGGCCTCTCACCTTGAGCCGGAAATTCTCTTACTAGATGAAGTGCTGGCCGTGGGCGATAGCGCCTTCCAGAAAAAATGCCTAAACAAGATGCAGGATATTGGCGCGCAAGGCCGCACGGTAGTGTTTGTTTCGCATGATATTTCGGCAGTGACGCGGTTGTGTTCCCGCTGTATTTTGCTCAACAATGGCACAGTGAAGGCTGATGGCCCAGCGCATGAAGTGGCCAGCATTTACCTCACCTCCGGTTTGGGCACCTCCGCCGCGCGGGAGTGGCCCATTTTGGAGCAAGCGCCCGGCGATGATGTGGCGCGTTTGCGGGCCGTGCGCGTGAAAGATGAAAGCGGCCAACTAACTGACACAGTGGATATTCATAAGCCGGTGGGCATTGAGATGGAGTTTGAAGTGTACAAGCCCGGCTATGTGATGTGGCCGCACTTCACCCTGCACAATGAACAAGGCGTGTTTGTGTTTGCCGCTTATGATTTGGAACCGAGTTGGCGCGGGAAAATCCGCCAGCCGGGCCGCTATGTTTCCACCGGCTGGATTCCGGGCAATCTGCTTTCTGAAGGCATTATGACAGTTGGCCCAGCAATGACGGCCGTGCAAGAAGATGTGATTGACCGGCTGTTCTTCTACGAGCGCGATGCGGTGGCCTTTCAGGTGGTGGATAGCATGAGCGGTGAAGGTGCGCGCGGCGATTACGTGGGCAAAATCCCCGGTGTGGTGCGGCCCTTGCTGAAATGGACTTCGTCTTACAAGCCCCATGAATACGTGAACGGGCATCATTCCAAGCAAACTGAATTAGGAGGTCTTTCGTGAAAGTTGGCATTCTCGCGGGCGGCGCGGGCACGCGCTTAGCTGAAGAAACTGAAGTGAAGCCGAAGCCGATGGTGGAAATTGGCGGCAAGCCGATTCTGTGGCACATCATGATGCACTACTACACCTACGGCTACACAGATTTTGCGATTGCGCTGGGCTACAAAGGGGAAGTGATTAAGAAGTACATGGTGGATTACTGCTCGCTGAATAGTGATTTGACGGTGAACTTGAAAAGCGGGCAGGTGACTACGCGTGGTGGCCCGGTGCCGGATTGGAATATTGAGCTAGTAGATACCGGCCAAAAGACAATGACGGGCGGGCGCATCAAGCGGCTCAAGCCGTTTATGGGCAATGAAACCTTTATGCTCACGTGGGGCGATGGCGTTTCCAATGTGGATTTACATGAGTTGTTGAAATTCCACAAAGCGCATGGCAAGCTGGCCACGCTCACTGCCGTGCGGCCCCCAGCGCGCTACGGCCACATGGTGTTTGACGGCGATGCTGTGCGCCAGTTCATGGAAAAACCGCAAACAGCCGAAGGCTGGATTAACGGCGCGTTCTTTGTGCTGGAGCCGGAAGTGTTTGAATACATTGAAGGCGATGACACGCAGTTTGAGAAAGAGCCGCTGGAGCGTTTAGCCGCTGAAGGCCAACTGATGGCCTACAAGCATGATAATTTCTGGCAGTGCATGGATACTTTGCGGGATAAGCATGTGCTGGAAACGTTCTGGCAAAGCGGCAACCCGCCGTGGAAGATTTGGAATAGTTGAGCTTGGACGTAGATTGAATTATGCCAGCCCTTCGCTGGCTCAAAGCCAACGAAGGGCTAAAGAAGTAAACAACTTGGAGTAAAAACTATGCGCGTTTTAGTAACTGGTCATTTAGGTTACGTAGGTGTGGTGCTCACGCCAATGTTGCAAGCGGCGGGGCATGCAGTGGTGGGCTTGGATAGTGATTTGTACCGCAACTCCACGTTTGGCGCGGCGGAAAGTCTGCCCACCGTGCCTAACATTGAAAAAGATGTGCGGGATGTGGCCGCCGCCGATTTAGAGGGCTTGGATGCGATTGTGCATTTGGCCGCGCTCTCTAATGACCCGCTGGGCGATTTGAACCCACAACTCACGTACGATATCAATCATCTCGGCACGGTGCGGCTGGCTACGCTGGCCAAGCAAGCGGGCGTTAAACGCTTCATATTCTCTTCTTCGTGCAGTAACTATGGCGCGGGCGTGGAAAGCTGGCTCACGGAAGAATCGGCCTTCAATCCGGTAACGCCGTACGGCATCTCCAAGGTGCGCTCCGAGCAGGATTTGCTCAAGCTGGCTGATGACAATTTCTCACCGGTGTTCACGCGCAGTGCTACAGCGTACGGCGTTTCTTGCCGCTTGCGGTTTGATTTAGTGCTGAACAACTTAACGGCGTGGGCGTACACCACCGGCAAAGTGCATCTTAAGAGCGATGGCTCCGCATGGCGGCCCATTGTGCACATTGAAGATATGGCCCGCGCCTTCACCGCCATTCTGCACGCGCCGCAAGAAAAGATTCACGCCCAAGCCTTCAATGTGGGCCGCACGGATGAAAACTACACCATCCGCGAGATTGCGCAGATTGTGGCGGAAACGGTTCCCAACTCCACCCTGCGCTTCGCGGATGACGCTTCCCCCGATAAACGCAACTACCGCGTGAACTGTGACAAAATCATCAACACCTTGCCGGGGTTTCAGCCGCAGTGGACGGCGCGGAAGGGCGCGCAAGAAGTGTACGCCGCTTTGCAAAAACACGGCGTAACGCTGGATGAGTTTGAAGGCACGCGTTACAAGCGGGTGGGCCAAATAAAGGGCCTGATGGATAGCGGCCAACTGGATGAAAACCTGCGCTGGCGCACGGCTGAGGCGGTGGCGTAAATCAGATGTTGGTGCGCTGAGGCCGCTGAATTTCGCTGATACACGCTGAAAAACAGCGTCTTCAGCGCTTTTCAGCAAAGTCAGTGTTATCAATCCGCATTGATTTTGGAAATTATGACTGACTCTGAACTGAAATGCCGCTCCTGTGGCGGCACGGACTTGAAGTTGATTTTATTTTTGGGTGAGACGCCACTGGCGGATGCGCTGGTGACCCAAGCCCAATTGGGCCAGCCGGAAATGATGGCCCCGCTGGATTTAGTGTTTTGCCCGCAGTGCGCGTTGGTGCAAATTACGGTTTCTGTTTCACCCAAAATTTTGTTTGGGGATGAGTACCCGTACTTCTCGTCTGTGTCTCAATCGCTGATGAAGCACTTCCGCGAAAGTGCAGAACACATCATGGCCACGCGCCCGTTGGGGCCAGAGAGCTTGGTGATTGAAGCCGCCAGCAATGATGGCTACATGCTCAAGAATTTTATTGAGCGCGGCGTTCCGGTGCAGGGCATTGACCCGGCGCTACCGCCCGCCCAAGCCGCGCAGGCCGCCGGTGTGCCCACTATCATTGATTTCTTTGGCGTGGATCTGGCGCAACGTTTGCGCGCCGAAGGCAAACAGGCGGATGTGTTTTTAGCCAACAACGTGCTCGCACATGTGCCGGATTTGAACGGCTTTGTGGCTGGCATTAGAACATTGCTGAAAGACACGGGCGTGGCTGTGATTGAATGCCCGTACTTGGTGGATTTGGTGGAACATTGCGAGTTTGACACGATTTACCACCAACATCTGTGCTACTTCTCTGTGACGGCGCTGGATAATTTGTTCCGGCGGCATGGCTTGTATTTGAACGATGTGAAGCAAACGGCCATTCACGGCGGCTCACTGCGGTTGTTTGTGGAGCCGCGCGAAAACGTTGGCCCAGCCGTGCGGCAACTGTTGGCCAAGGAAAAAGCGGACGGAGTGGATACCGAAACTTACTATCAACCGTTTGCGGAGCGCGTGCGCGGCATCAAAACTAATCTGATGCAAATCCTGCAGGATTTGAAGCGGCAGGGCCACCGCATTGTGGCGTATGGCGCGGCGGCCAAAGCCTGCACCTTGCTGGCGTATTGCGGCATTGATACGCAGGTGGTGGATTACGTGGCGGATTTAAACAAGTTTAAGCAGGGCCGTTACATGGGCGGTAACCATTTGCCTATTGTGCCGCCCGCGCGCTTGCTAGAAGACCAGCCGGATTACGTGCTGATTTTGGCGTGGAACTTTGCCAAAGAAATTATGCAACAACAAGCCGAGTACCAGGCGCGGGGCGGCAAATTTATTGTGCCCATCCCGCAACCGGCGGTGGTGTAACGTTCATGCGCATTGCTTTTCTCAATCAGCCTCTCAGCGCCTTCAAAGTGCCACCGAATAGCTCGGTGGCGATTTGGCAGTGGGAAGTGGCTAAGCGGCTGGTGCCGGAGCATGAAGTGCTGATTGTGGGGCGGCGCGAAAAACGCCAACTGGCGCGTGAACAATTGGCGGGCGTTCACATCCAGCGGTTGAGAGTGGCCAAAGATTGGCGCGGTTTTAGAAAGCTGGCGCGTTGGGTGGAGAAAAAAATCAACGCGCAGAAGCAAGCCTACGCGCTCGGTTATTATCACTTAGATTACATTGTGCAGGCGGCGTGGACGGCACGGCAATGGGGGGCGGAGATTATTCAACTGCAAAACTTTGCGCAGTTCGCGCCGATTGTGCGCTTCTTCAACCCTAAAGCCAAAATTCTGCTTCACATGCACAGCGAGTGGCTGATGCACCTAAACCGCGCGGCGTTGGCGGAGCGCTTACGCCCGTTGGATTCTGTGATTAGCTGTTGCGAGTTCATCACCGCCAACACGGCGGCGCGTTTTCCAGAATATCCCGGCCGGTTCACCACCATCTTCAACGGTGTAGATACGCAATCACTGGCCGCTTTGCCGGCACCGGCGCAACGCCCGCAGGTGCAAGTTTTATTTGTGGGCCGCATCTCACCGGAGAAGGGCGTGCATGTGTTGGTAGAAGCGTTCAGCCGCGTGGCCGCGCAGTTCCCCAACGCGCACTTGCAAATTATTGGTGCCACTAAACAACTGCCGCTGGATATGTTGTTGGGCCTGAATGAAGACCCGGCGGTGAAAGCACTGGCGCGATTTTACAACGGCACCGAACAGCATTACTACAACACCCTACAGAACCAAGTGCAAAGTTTGGGCTTAGGTGAGCGGATTAAGTTCCTCGGCCCGCAACCGTACGATCAAATCCTCAACTTTTACCGCCAAGCGGATGTGTATGTACAGTGCACGTTTTGGGATGCGTTTCCCATTCCGGTGGTGGAAGCTATGGCGGTGGGTTTGCCGGTGATTGGCTCACGGGTGGGCGGCATTGCGGAGGCCGTAGCGGAAAACTCTACCGGCTTGCTGGTGGCGCACAATGATGCGGCTGGGCTGGCGGCGGCGCTGGCGAAGTTATTGGCCTCCGCAGAGTTACGGGCGCAATTTGGTCACGCGGCGCAAAAACGCGCCAACGCCGAATTTTCTTGGGAGAGCATTGCCGGCCGCGCCCGTGAACATTACACGGCGTTGATGAATCATTGATGTACGGTAGGGGTGAAGCCTCGCCGGTGAACGCTTGATGTTTGGATGAGGCTCCGGCGGCGAGGCTTCGCCCTTACACGAATAATTGCCTAAACCACAATCCGTATATTTTGGGAAGCCAAACATTTTAGGTTCGTTGAAAATGGTAAGGGCCTGATGGTTTTTTGTAGCAAAGGCTTCAAGCCTTTGTTGCTAGTGGGGAAGCCAAGTTATTTAGTTTCGTTGAGAATATCAATATGCGCCGGTTCGTTTCTATTTTTGTTAGCCTGAGTTTACCCTTCCTCATCCTGAGCTTGATGCTGGGCGGTTTGCACGCCGAAGCGGCAGAACTGCCACCGCCCGCAGAGGGGGCTTCTTGCGCGCCGTTTTCCGCGTACGATTGTACGCCTAAACTATTGGCCGAAGCCGAAGCGTACGCCCAAAGCGTGCGTGAACTGAATCTAGCTGGCCAGCCCACCTTGCGCCGCCCCAGTGAAACTATACAAAATGGCCCTAGCAT
>JAEURM010000128.1 GCA_016789245.1 Anaerolineales bacterium | reverse complement strand
GAAACGTTGGCCGTGTTCCGCGCGGTGAGCCGCCACCGCCTGTTAGATGTGCTCCGGTTGGAAGCTGACCAATTGCCGCGCGGCGTAACGGTGATGATGCTGACGGCTTCTACCGATATTAGCTGGGTGGGTTTTGCGCAAGCCATGAAGCGGCGCGGCGTAAATTTGATTACGTTCGTGGTTAATCCGGCTTCCTTCGGTGGCGTGGCCAGCAATGCCGGCTTAGTGGGCGCACTGCACCAAGTGGGCCTGCCCGCGTATCTCATTGAAAATGGCGCAGATTTCTCAGCTGTAGTGATGGGCGCGCGCTAAAGAAACGAACCGTAAACAGACGAACGGACGGAAACGGATGGTGTCATCTGTTCGAGTCCGTTCGTCTGTTTTAAGTCCGTATTCAAGTCCGTTGCTATAATTCCCCCATGCCCAAAACTAAATCTCCCAGTGAACGGGCCGCGCAGTTGCGGCGCGAGATTGGCGAGCACCAGCACCGTTACTACATCCGCTCTGCCCCCATCATTTCCGATAAAGAATATGACGCGTTATTTGGGGAGCTTCAGCAGATTGAAGCCGAACACCCGGAACTGCTAACGCCGGATTCACCCACTCAACGGGTGGGCGGCGTCATTTCTGAAAAATTTGAGAAGGTGCGGCATCCGGCCCCCATCCTTAGCCTGAGCAACGCATTTAATGGGGATGATGTGCGCGCGTGGTTTGAGCGTATCCGCAAGTTGGATGATCGGGTGGAAACCGCCGCCTTTGTGGTGGAGCCGAAGATTGACGGCTTGACGGTGGTTCTGCATTTTGAGAGCGGCGTATTTGTGCGCGGCGCTACGCGGGGTGATGGCGAGATTGGCGAAGATATTACGCCCAACCTGCGCACCGTGCGCACTCTGCCATTGCGCATGCCGCAAGACCCCAAAGCCAAACTCAAAGCACCCAGTAAATTGGTGGTGCGCGGCGAGGCCGTTATTTTTGTAAAAGACTTTGCCAAGCTGAACGCCGAACAAGCCGCGAAGAGCGAGAAAACTTATCAGAACCCACGCAACACGGCCAGCGGCGCTCTGCGGCAACTAGATTCCAAACTCACTGCTAGCCGCCCCATTTCACTATTGTGTTATCAGATTGTGACGAGCGAAGGCGCAAACATCAGCACCCAATGGGAAACGCTAGAGTATCTGCGGGCCTTGGGCTTCCCGGTGGCTGAAGTGGCGCGGAAATTTAAATCATTAGAAGATGCCATTGCGTATTGTGAGAGTTACGCCGATAAGCGCGATGACTTGCCGTACGAAACAGACGGCATGGTGATTAAGCTGGATGATTTGAAGCTGGCGGCGGGTTTGGGTTTTGTGGGTAAAGACCCGCGCGGCGCGGTGGCCTTTAAGTTTCCGGCGCGCGAAGTGACGACGACGTTGAATGACATTGGCGTGAATGTGGGCCGCACCGGCGTGCTCACACCGTACGCCATTTTGGAGCCGGTGGAAGTGGGCGGCGTCATCGTTAAGCAAGCCACACTGCATAATTTTGATTACATCGCGGAGAAAGATATTCGGATTGGTGACCGCGTGCTGTTGAAGCGTTCTGGCGATGTGATTCCGTATGTGATTGGCCCGGTAGTGGAAGCGCGCACCGGCAAGCTAAAAACGTATAAGCCGCCCACGCAGTGCCCCACGTGTGGTGAACGGGTGGAACGCGTGGAGGGTGAAGTGGCTTTTTACTGCGTGAACAGTGCCTGCCCGGCGCAACTCACGCGCGCCGTAGAACACTTTGCCGCCGTGCTAGATATTGAAACCTTTGGTGAAAAAGTGGCTGTGCTGGTGGTGAATGCCGGCTTGGTGAAAGATGTGGCCGATATTTTTGCTCTCACCAAAGAACAGTTACTTGAGCTAGAAGGCTTTGCCGATAAAAAAGCGCAAAAACTTTTGGATGCCATTGAAGTGGTGAAGGCGCGCCCGCTTAGCCAATTAATTTCTGCCCTTGGCATGCGCGGCGTGGGTGAAGTGGCCGCGCGTGATTTGGCCGCGCACTTTGGCTCACTGGATAAAGTGCAGGCCGCCACGCTAGATGAGCTACAACAGATTGAGGGCATTGGCCCAGCCGCCTCGCAAGCCGTGGCTGATTGGTTTGCCCGCAAGAGCAACCAGAAGATGTTGGCGAAATTGAAGAAAGCGGGCGTGTGGCCCACGGCTGAGCCGCGCCGCGCCGCCACGGCCAGCGGGCCGTTCAATGGGCAAACGTTCGTCATCACCGGCACTCTGCCCACGCTGGGCCGAGATGAAGCCAAAGCTTACATTGAAGAGCGCGGCGGCAAAGTAACGGATAGTGTGAGCAAGAAAACCAGCTATTTAGTGTTGGGCGAAGCGCCCGGCTCTAAGCTGGCCAAAGCGCAAAGCTTGGGCGTGCCAATTTTGGATGAAGCCCAACTGCGCGCGCTGGGTGGATAGTATTTCTCTCGCAAAGCTCGCTAAGAACGCAAAAAGCTATAAAGTTTTCTTAGCGAGCTTTGCGTGCTTGGCGAGAGACGCATGCCTGACCATATTCGAGAAAAAATTGAATACTGGCGCGAACGCGTCAGCCGCACGGAAAAAGCAGGGCTATACTTTTTTAATCAGCCAGTAGAAGAAATTCTCGCGCCCACGCGCGTGCGCGTTCACGGGCGCGAGATGTTGCAGTTGGCATCTTACAGTTATCTCGGCTTGCTTGGTCATCCGCACATCAACGCCGCCGCGCAAGCCGCTGTGGAAAAGTACGGAACCGGCACGCACGGTGTGCGTTTGCTAGCCGGCACGCTAAAACTACATGATGAGCTAGAAGCCGCCCTCGCCGCGTTCACGGGCCGAGAAGCCGCCATTACTTTTTCCAGCGGCTACAACACCAACTTAGCCGCCATCACAACATTGGTGGGGCGGCATGATGCGGTGATTTCAGATAAGTTGAATCACGCCAGCTTGGTGGATGGGTGTTTCCTTTCCGGGGCAGAATTGTTGCGCTTCAAGCACAGGGATTTAGCAGATTTAGAGCGTTGCCTGCGGCGCGCGGCTGGCGCTTCCACCAAACTCGTTGTGGTGGATGCCGTGTTTAGCATGGATGGTGATGTGATTGCTTTGCCCGCTATCTCAGCGCTGTGCCGCGCGCATGGCGCTTGGCTGATGGTGGATGAAGCGCACTCATTGGGCGTGTTGGGCGCAACTGGGCGTGGTATTGAAGAGCATTTCGGCGTGCAGAATTTAATTGATTTGAAGATGGGCACGCTGAGCAAAACCATTCCTTCCGTGGGTGGATATTTGGCGGCCAGCAAAGACTTGATCCACGTTTTCCGCCACGCCGCGCGCCCGTTTATTTTTTCCGCCGCGTTGCCGCCCGCGCAAGCCGCCGCCGCGCTGGCCGCCGTACACATTATTGAACAAGAGCCGGAGCGGGTGGCGCAAGTACAAACCAACGCCCGTTACTTTTGTGAGCAACTGCGTGCGCTCGGTTTCAATACGCTCAACACAGAAACCGCCATCGTGCCCATCGTCTGCGGCTCGGATGAACGCGCATATGAAATGGTGCGGGCCTGCCAGCAAAACGGCGTATTTGCCTTACCCGTCATTTCGCCCGCCGTGCCAGAGGGTTTAGCCCGTTTACGCGCCACCGTCACCGCCGCCCACACCCGCGCCGAGATTGATTGCGCACTAGAAGTTTTGGAGCGCGCTGGCCGTGCGATTGAATTGATTTAACCACGAAGGCACCAAATCCACGAAGTTCATAAAGATTCTTCGTGCCCCTTTGTGTCCTTCGTGTGCTCCGTGGTAAAAGTCTGCATGTCTATCCCAACTCTTATCCTAAAACCCAGCCGAGAAAAATCACTCCTCCGCCGCCACCCGTGGGTTTTTTCCGGTGCGGTACAAAACGTGAACGGTGAACCGCAACTCGGCGCAACGGTGGAAGTGCGCGCCGCGGATGGCCGCTGGCTAGCCCACGCCGCCTACTCGCCGCAATCCCAAATCACCGCCCGTGTTTGGTCTTTCGCAGAAAATCAGGAAATCGCCCCCGAGTTTTTTCGCCAGCAAATTCAGAGCTCAATATCGCGCCGCACCCAATTCTTTAATTCTCCAATTCTCTCCTCTTCCGCCACGCGCCTCGTCAACGCAGAATCCGATGGCCTCCCCGGCCTCGTTGTTGACCGTTACGCGGATTATCTGGTCTGCCAATTTCTCTCAGCGGGCGCGGAATTTTGGCGGGATACAGTGGTGCACGTTTTGCAGGAGTTAGTGCCGTGTGCGGGCATTTATGAACGCTCCGATGTGGATGTGCGCGGTAAAGAAGGCTTGCCCACACGCACCGGCGTATTAGCGGGCGCGGCTCCGCCGGAACTCATTGAAATTGAAGAGAACGGCGCACGCTTGCTGGTGGATGTGCTCCACGGCCACAAAACCGGCTTTTACTTAGATCAGTGGGATAACCGCGCGCGGCTGGCTGGGTTTACGGCGGGCAAAGACGTGCTGAACTGTTTTGCCTACACCGGCGGCTTCGGTGTGATGGCCCTCAAGGGTGGCGCGGCGCATGTAACGCAAATTGATTCTTCTGGCCCGGCGCTTGAGCTTGCCCGCCGAAATTGCGAACTTAACACATTTTCCGCATCACAGTTTACGAACACGGAAGCTGATGTATTTCACGCCCTCCGCCAATTCCGTGATAGCCGCCGCCAGTTTGATGTGATTGTTTTAGATCCGCCTAAGTTCGCGGAATCAAAACATCAAGTGGAACGCGCGGCGCGGGGCTACAAAGATATTAATCTGTTGGCCTTCAAACTTTTGCGGCCCGGCGGTGTGCTGTTCACGTTCTCTTGCTCCGGTGCTATTGAGCCGCCACTGTTCCAGAAAATTGTGGCGGACGCCGCGCTGGATGCTGGCCGTGAAGCACAAATTCTCCACCGTCTCACTCAAGCCGCCGATCATCCGGTGGCGCTAAATTTTCCTGAAGGTGAGTATTTGAAGGGGCTGGTGTGCGGCGTTTAAGTGAAGGTGATTAGCTCTTAGGCCGTGCCTTAGCTGGGTTGCGCCGCTTGGAAACCGTGTAGGCAGTTTTCTTGGCCTCCGGTGCATCAAGGGCGGCTTCTTTCTGACTCAAGCGGCGCAGTTTTTCCCACGCCGGCAGGTTGCCGCTTTCACTGCCTTCAATTTGCGCCTGCCGCAGTTCAATCAACTGATCCCGCAGGAGGGCCGCTTTCTCAAACTCTAAGTTTTGCGCGGCGGCCTTCATTTGTTTCTCGGTTTCCACAATCAGTTTTTCTAGCTCACCCTTGGGCAGTGCGGCCGGCGTGAACGAACCACCCGCCTTGTACTCAGCTTTTTCTTCCGCCAGCGCGTGCACCCGTTCGGTTAAATCACGTACGCTCTTAACAATGGTGGCCGGAACAATGCCGTGTGCGCGGTTGTAATCTTCTTGAATCTGGCGGCGGCGGTTAGTTTCTTCAATGGCGTTGCGCATGGAGTCAGTCATCTTATCGGCATACATGATGACTTTGCCGGATAAATGCCGCGCCGCACGGCCAATGGTTTGGATGAGCGACGTGGTGGAGCGCAGGAAGCCTTCCTTATCCGCATCCAAAATTGCCACGAGAGAAACTTCGGGCAAGTCCAAACCTTCGCGGAGTAGGTTGATACCCACCACCACGTCATACACGCCCAGCCGCAAATCCCGCAGAATCTCCACGCGTTCCAGCGTATCCACTTCAGAGTGTAAGTAGTGAACTTTGAAGTTTAGCTCTTTGAGATATTGGCTCAAATCTTCGGCCATGCGTTTGGTGAGTGTGGTAACCAGCACCCGTTGGCCGTTCGCAATCCGTGCGCGCAGTTCGCCCACCAAATGATCCACTTGGCCTTTCACTGGCCGCAGTTCCACTTGCGGGTCAACCAAGCCGGTGGGGCGGATGATTTGCTCCACCGTTTGCGTGGCGCGTTGTTTTTCATACGGGCCGGGCGTGGCCGAAGTGTAAATAATCTGCCCCATGCGTTGCTCAAATTCAGGGAAGGAGAGCGGGCGATTATCGAGCGCACTGGGCAGGCGAAAGCCGAACTTCACCAATTCTTCTTTGCGC
>JAEURM010000127.1 GCA_016789245.1 Anaerolineales bacterium | reverse complement strand
ATGCCTTGCGCTATTTACCTGAGCATTATGTGTTACTTATTGCTGGTGGGGTTCGCCGCCCAGATGATCAGTTGGTTCTCGCTAAGCTTCAGCGCCAGATTGCCGAACAGGGTCTTCAAGCACGAGTTCGCATAACCGGTTATTTAGAGGAAAATGAACTATCACCCAATCTAAACGCCTGTGATGTGCTGATATATCCCAATACTCATACGGATTTTTCATATTCGGTATATCTAGGATTAGCATATCAAACGGCGCCCGTTGTACTCTCCGATATTGAATCTCATCGTGAACTAACAACTGAGGGTGTTGTTGCATTTTTTTCGAGCAACAAGTCAGAAGCATTAGCTCAAACAATCCGCAACGTGGTCGAAAATCCAACCTGGCGCACAGATCTGATGGAAAAGGCTCAAACATTTGTTCAGCAAAACACTTGGGCAAGTGTGGCTCGCCGAACTCGTGATATATACCAACACATTTTGCAACCATGACCCTCTGCTTTGACCTTTCTGCGGCGGCGCATGAGCGGGCGGGCTTGGGGCGGTATGCGGCTAGTTTGGCACAGGCGCTGGTGGAATTGGGCACGCCGCTCACCGGCTTCATCAATGACCCGCGCGATGGGCAACTGAAGGCTCCGCTTGATAAACTACTAACGCTCACGGCCAACCTGCCGCGCAAACGCTGGCGTTTGCGTGCCGCCATCAGCTATTTTGGCGGGCCAAACCTCAACCACATCTTTGCGGGCGTAAAACTGTATCACGCCACCGAGCACTTATTGCCGGTGATTACTCACGCCCGCAGTGTGTTCACTTTGCATGACACGGCGTATCTGCATTTTCCGCAATACCACTTGCTCCAAAACCGGCTCTATCTCACCCTGCTGATGCCGCGCTTTATCCAGCGTGCGGAGGCGGTGATTTGTGTAAGCGAAGCCACCCGCCGCGATGCAGTACGGTTTTACAACGTGCCCACCGAGAAGCTATATGTAATTCACGAAGGGGTTGAGACGCGCTTTGCGCCCATCTCTCACGCGCCCACTCTTGAAACACTGCGCACAAAATATAACTTGCCGGCCCGCTTTGTTTTGTATGTGAGTACTATTGAGCCGCGCAAAAATCTCACCACTCTGCTCAAGGCGTACGCCGTTCTGCGCCAATCTCAGCCAGAAATTGGATTAGTAATTGCGGGCGGCAAAGGCTGGTTGCATGAAAGTTTTTTTGCCGAGTTACGGGCCTTAGGTTTGGAGCGGCAGGTGCAACTTTTAGGTTACGTGCCGGACGAAGATTTGCCCGCCCTGCTCAATTGTGCGGCCGTGTTTGCGTACCCCAGTGTGTTTGAAGGTTTTGGCCTGCCACCACTAGAAGCCATGGCCTGCGGCACGCCGGTGATAGTTTCTAACGCCAGTAGTTTGCCAGAAGTGGTGGGTGACGCGGGCCTGCTTCTGCCGCCAACGGATGTGCAAGCGTGGGTGGAAGCCATGCGGCGCGTGCTGAATGACAATGCCCTTCACGCTAAGTTACGGGCACGCGGCCTGCACCGGGCTAAACAGTTCACGTGGGAAAAAGCGGCGCGGGCAACGCTGAAAGTTTATGAAAGCGTTGCCGCAAAAACTTTCGCCCACTAGCAAGGCCTCCCGTATTGCGTTTTCTGTATTCTTTGTTCTGTAACTTCCCATGTACGTTCTAGATGTTCGCACGGCTAACGCGCACTACCCCGGCATCGGGCGGTACACGTTTGAGTTGGCGCGCGCACTGGCCAGCATTACCGAGCTAACGCTTCTGCACAACCCGCTACACAACGCCTCCGATATGGATGTGTACACTATTCCGGCGAAGCGGGTGGCGGTGCCGCACACGCCGCGCAGTTTGGAGCAACAGTGGGTGGTGCGTTCACGTTTGCAACGGCTCAACGCCAAGCTTTATCACTCACCGTTTTATCTCATGCCGTTTGCGCCCGGCGTGCCCACCGTGGTGACGGCTTACGATTTGATTCCGCTAAAAGTGCCGGATGGCTTCACAGCGCGCCAACGCTGGTTGTACCAAGCCGCTCATCAATTGGCCTTCAATGCCGCCGAGCACGTGCTGACGCTCAGCCAAGCCGCGCGGACGGATTTCATTGCCAAGTTTAAGTTGCCGCCAGAGATTGTTTCCAGTGTGGTGGCCGGTTTGCCACCGCACATCCAGCCGCAAACGGCCAGCGCGGTGCAAAGTTTCCGTGAGAAATATCATCTGCCGGAAAAATATCTGCTATACGTGGGCAGTAACAAGCCGCACAAAAATTTACCCGCGCTCATCCACGCTTATGGCACTTTGCCCGCTAGCACGCCACCGTTGGTACTGGCCGGGCCAGAAGATGAGCGCTTCCCAGAGATGCGGCGCGCGGCCGAAGTTTTAGGTGAGCGGGTGCGCGTGTTGGGCCGTTTGCCGGATAGTGAATTACCAGCGGCGTACAGTGGCGCTGAGTTGTATGTGCAAGCATCTAAGCTTGAAGGTTTTGGCTTCCCAGTTTTAGAAGCCATGGCGTGTGGCGCGCCGGTGGCCTGTTCTGATATTGCCGTTCTGCGCGAGATGGCGCAAAATGCGGCGGCCTACTTTGAACCAAACAACCCGGCCAGCATTGCCCAAACTTTGCAAGAAACACTCGAAAGCCCGAGTCTACTCACCGCTCTGCGTGAGCGCGGCCAACACCGCGCCCGCTACTTTACGTGGGAACGCGCGGCGGCGCAGACACTGGAGATTTACAAACTGGTGGCAGATAACTGAGAGCGATGCGGATACTCCACGTTTACAAAGACTACGCGCCGATATTGGGCGGCATTGAAAATCACATCCGCGCGCTGGCCGAAGCGCAAGTGCGGAACGGGCATGATGTAACCGTGCTCGTCACCAATCCGCGCGGACGCGAGACGGTGGAAGAAAAACTTAACGGCGTGCGCGTGATTAAGGCGGGCCGCTGGGCCACCGTGGCGTCCACGCCGCTCAGCCCTAGTTTCTCCGATTGGCTAAAAAAGCTTCAGCCAGAAATTACCCATCTGCAAGCGCCTTATCCGCTGGGTGAACTGGCGCAATGGTTCAACGGGCGCGGGCGGCCTTACCTCATCAGTTACCAAGCGGATGTAAACCGGCCTGTGCAAAAATTGATTATGCTGGCTTACGGGCCGCTGTTCCGCCGCATTTTGCGCGGCGCGGCGCGAGTGCTGATTACTAACCCACCGTTTGCGGCCAACTCACCGCACTTGCGGCCAGTGAAAGATAAGCTGGCGCTGGTGCCCATTGGCGTGGATGTGAGCCGCTTTAGCCCACGCCCCGCGCCCGCCACCACGCCGCCCACGCTTTTATTTGTGGGCCAACTGCGCCACTACAAAGGCGTGGATGATTTGCTCCGCGCACTAAAGCACTTAGATACCAATGTGCAGTTATTGATTGCGGGCGATGGCCCCCAACGCGCCCACTGGAAAGTGCTGACGCATGAGTTGGGCTTGCGTGAGCGCGTGAATTTTCTGGGCAATGTGCCTGATGCGGAGTTGCCCGCGCTGTATCAACGCGCCAGCGTGTTTGTTCTGCCATCCACCTCCCGCGCCGAATCTTACGGCACGGTTTTAGTAGAAGCGATGGCTTCTGGCTTGCCGTGCGTTACCACTGAGATTGGCTCCGGCAATTCTTTTGTGGTGCAAAATGAGCAAACCGGCTTAGTGGTGCCGCCCCACGCGCCGCCCGCCCTGGCGGCCACGCTCCAGCGTTTGCTGAAAGACGCAAACTTGTGTGAAAAACTGGGCCAAGCTGGCCGCGCCCGCGCCGTGGCGGAATTCTCTGTTGAGACGATGGTGAGGAGGGTGGAGAAGATTTATGGAGAAGTTTTGAGTGGGGCGTAATGCGCAAGGGTACGGAATACGAAACACGCCATACGGAACATGACTGTCCGCTTGCCACCTCCCCCCACCACGAGTAACATTGCCATATGAATAGAATTTCCCGTTTTGCCGAAGGGGTAATGGAAGCCTGCTGGCTGATTGCCCTGATTGTTTCACCCCTGTTCTTCAACGTTTACTCCTCCCGCGTGTTTGAGCCGGACAAAATTGCGCTGGTACGTTCACTGGCCGTTATCGCGCTCGTGGCGTGGCTCATCAAACTCATCAGCGAAGGCGGCCCGCGCTTTGACCATCTCAACCGCGAGCAGTTCCGCCCGGCCCAATGGCGGCAAGTGCCGTTTTTAATTCCGGTGGCCGCGCTCACCGTTATCTACGTTATTTCCACTCTGCTCTCCGTTGCGCCCAATATCAGCATTTGGGGCTCCTACCAGCGCATGCAGGGTTTCTACTCCACTATTTCGTACATCATTCTATTCACGGTGCTGGCCGCCAACTTGCGCCGCCGCGCCCAAATTGAGCGCATCTTCACTGTAGTGGCCGTTACTAGTTTGCCCATGGCCACGTACGGCATTCTGCAACGCTACCGATTAGACCCGCTCCCGTGGGGTGGCGACACGATTGAGCGCGTGACCGGAAATGCAGGCAACGCCATTTTCTTGGCGGCCTATCTCATTATGGCCAGCATGATTGTGTTGAGCCGCGTGGTGACGGCCTTCCGGGCGGTGATGACGGGCACCGGTTCACTGGTTCTGCCCACTTTGCGCGCCGCCATTTACATCTTTATTTTTGCGCTGAACTTGGTGGCGATTTGGTTTACGCAAAGCCGTGGCCCGCAACTGGGCTTGCTGGCCGGGCTGTTCTTCTTCTTTGTGCTCATGGCTTTGCATTACCGCGTGCGCTGGTTGGTGCTCACCACGGTGGGTTTGGGCGTGGCCGCTGGTGCATTTTTAGTAGTGCTGAATTTGCCCAACACCCCGCTAGCCAGCTTGGCGCAAACGCGTGGCTTTGACCGTTTAGCCAAAGTGTTTGACGAAATTCAGGGCCGCACCGGAACTGGCCAAGTGCGCGTGCTGATTTGGACCGGCGTGGTGCAGATGATGACGCCGCATGAGCCGCTGGAATATCCAGATGGCTCCAAAGATATTTGGAACCCCATCCGGCCGTTGGTGGGCTACGGGCCAGAAGCGATGCTGATTGCCTACAACCGCTTCTATCCGCCGGATTTGGGCAAGCTGGAAGCCCGCAACGCTTCCCCAGACCGCTCTCACAACGAGACGTTTGATGCTTTGGCTTTTACCGGCGTGCTGGGTTTGCTGGCGCAATTTGGTTTATTTGTTTCGCTGTTTTACTACAGCCTTAAATGGTTGGGCCTGATTAATTCCGCCCTACGGCGCAACATCTTTTTACTATTGGTGTTGGGCGGCGGCCTAGCCAGCACCATTTTCTTTGTGCAATGGCAAGGCCCACAGTTCTTTGGCGTGAGTTTGCCCCTCGGCTTAATTTTGGGCCTGATTGCTTTCCTCGCCATTTACGCCGTCATCCCAGACCATGGTGATACACCCAAGATGGACTCTTGGCGCGCCATTGCCATTATTGGGCTGTTCTCCGCCATTGTGGCGCACTTTGTAGAAATTCACTTTGGCATTGCCATTGCTTCCACGCGCACGCACTTTTGGGTGTTTTTGGGCGCGCTCTTGGTGCTGGGTTGGATTTGGCCCATTGCTTTTGCCGCTGAAGCCCCGGCCACGGAACCAAAACCCTCTATGCCCGCCCCTACGCCGGCGGGCACTGGCAAAAACACCCAGCGCGGTGGCCGCCGCCGGGCCGCCGAAGCGGGCGCGCGCAGTATTTTCTCCAAACCCGTGTATATCACTACAAGTGTGCTGTTGTTGATTTTTCTCACGTTGGGTTACAACTTCATCACCAATGGCACGCGGGAAGCATCTGCTTTTGCGGCCGTGTGGAGTTCACTCACCATGCGGCCCGGCGTGGGTGATTCATTGGCGGTGTTGGGGCTCATGCTCCTTACATGGCTAATGGGCGGCGCGTTGTTTTACATGGAAGAAGCGCCGGAAACCGCCAACCGCGAGTGGGTGCAAGGCTTGTTTGCCAGTTTGGGCTTTGTGCTGTTGGGGGCCAGCCTCATGTGGGTGATTTTGGCAAGTTTGCTGGTGATTGCCAGCTCACAGCCCACTTCGGTGGATGATTTGACGCGGCTGGTGGGCCTGCTGAACGCGTATTACTTTTTTGCGCTGG
>JAEURM010000126.1 GCA_016789245.1 Anaerolineales bacterium | reverse complement strand
GTGGCCGTATCGCCGCCCACCAATTTCAGCACCGTAGCGTATAAGCCCGGAATGGCCAACTGAATAGGGAGCAGGCGCTCGGCCAATTTATCCATCAAATCACTTTGGGCCGCCAAGCTCTCGTAATACTTGGTGCGCAGTAACTTTTCATTGTCATTCAGTGGTCGTGTGGAAATCGGCTGATTGCTCATGATGCCTCCACTCTTAGTGTCAAACCCCACACCGTCAAAACTTCGGAAGTAAGCGGGGGAGGCCAGAAACACTCACTGGTCGGGCGCTTACTTCCGAAGTCTGATAAGAAATTTACTCGTCGCTTTCGGCGGCCTTTTCCTTCTTGTGGCTGGCAACGATGGGCGCCGCGATGTGCGCGGGCACGGTGTCATAGCGCTCAAAGACCATGTTGAAGATGCCGCGCCCGCCCGTCATCGAACGCAAATCCGTCACGTAGCGTTGCACTTCGGCCAGCGGCACTTCCGCCGTAATTACGCTCTTGTTGCCCTCTTGCTCCATGCCCTGCACGCGGGCGCGGCGGGTGTTCAAATCTCCCAGCACATCACCCATGTGGCCTTCCGGCACGGTCACCGTCAGCTTCATAATCGGTTCCAGCAAAACCGGGTGCGCGGCTTCCACCGCCTTCTTAAAGGCCTCGCGCCCCGCCGTTTCAAACGCAATCGGCTTAGAGTCTACGGCGTGCTCTTTGCCGTCATACACAATCACGCGCACGCCGCTCACGGGGTAACCAGCAATCACGCCATTCTCTAAAACGCTGTGGATGCCTTTATCAATTGGGCCTAAGTAACTCTTAGAAAGATTCATGCCCACCAGTTCATCCGTAAATTCATACGGCTCCTCGCCACGCAGTGGCTCCACGCGCAAGAACACCTCGCCAAATTGGCCCGCGCCGCCCGTTTGCTTCTTGTGGCGGTGGTGGCCTTCGGCCTTGCGGGTGATTGATTCACGATACGGCACTTTGGGGGCTTCTAGCGTTAGCCCCAAACTAAACTTGGTTTCTGCGCGCCGCACGGTTACATCAATGTGCTGGTCACCCAGCCCTTCCAAAATCGTTTGCTTGGTGGCCGGTTCCTGCCGCCAGTGCAGGGTAGGGTCTTCTTCACACAACCGGTTAAGCGTGGGGCTGATTTTGGTGGAGTCCGCCTGCGTCTTGGGCGAAACTGCCACTGTAAACAGCGCTTTGGGGTACACCGGCGTTTTCATCGGTTGCGGGTGCGCTTTATCACCCAGCGTATCTGCCGTGGAAGTTACCGTTAGCTTGGCCAGTGAGCCAATATCACCGGAGTGCATTTGCTTCACGTTGATTTGTTCTTTACCGCGTGAGACGTGCACAGTGCCGGTGCGCTCTTCGGCGCTCTTGTTGTGGTTCCACAACCGGCCATCCGAGTTCAGCAAGCCGGCCACCACGCGGAAGTACGTGACCTTGCCCACAAATGGGTCAGCGGTAGTTTTCCACACGTAGAGCGAGGTAAAGCCGCTATCATCCCACTTCACTGTGCCGGGCTTATCTTCCAAGCCTTGCAAAGTAAAGGGCATCCCTTCGGCGGGGGAGGGCAGGTAACGCACAATGCCTTCCAAAATGGGCATGGTGCCGATGTTGGCACCACCAGCCGCCACAAACACGGGCACAAAATCGCGGCCCTTTACGGCCGCGTGGAAGCCGCGAATCATTTCGTCCGGCGTGAGTTCTTCACCGCCCAAATATTTTTCAATCAGCGCATCTTCGCCCTCAGCGGCCGCTTCCATCAACTCCACGCGTGCTTTGGCGGCGGCGGCCTGCATCTCCGCCGGAATATCTGAGTGGTCTTCGCCTTTGCCCAGCCGCGCCTTCATCGAGAGTAGGCCCACAATGCCCTTGAAGCCCGATTCCGCGCCAATCGGCAATTGCACCGGCACGAGTTTGGCTTTGAACGTATCTCGAATTTGTTGCAGGGTGCGCTCAAAGTTGGCGTTCTCCCGGTCCATCTTGTTGATGATGACGAAGCGGGGCAGGTGGTATTCATCACAAATATTCCACACCACCTCGGTGCCCACTTCCACACCCGCCACCGCATCCACCACAATAATGGCGGCCTCGGCCACGTGAATGGCGGAGCGGACTTCACCTTGAAAATCGGTGAAGCCCGGCGTATCTAACAGATTGATTTTATGATCGTGGTATTCAATGGGGATGACGGACGTGGAGAGCGAAATTTTACGGCGTCGTTCTTCTTCTTCAAAATCCGATAGGGTGGAGCCGTCTTCCACCTTACCGACGCGCGTGGTCACGCCAGTGTTGAACAAAAAGGCTTCAGTTAGCGAAGTTTTGCCTGAACCACTATGGCCCGCGAGCACGACATTGCGTATTTTCTCAGTTCCATACTCTTTCATTGTAGGCACAGCCTCCGGGGGAGATTTAGAATAAAAAACCGCGGGGCGCGCTGTCGGCTCCGCGGTCGGGAAAACATATCCACGGCAGACGTACTATTTAGTTTGAGAATGATTGCGGCGGGATGGTAACATGGGGGTTAGCCGATTGTCAACGAAAATTCATCCTTGAACTCTGCGCGAGTTGTCATCTCGCCCATTGACAGCGTGCAAAATCCATCAATCTTAAGCCGGTTTTCGATGAACACCTGAAACCAGTAGTGCAATCCTAAATCCGCATTGATCCGCCTCTCAAACCTTATTTCAATTATGGACTCACCCCCTTACGTCCCACCGCTTGATCCGAGCCGAATTGCTGGGCCTAGCCGCGAAATTTACGCGGTGATGGGCGAAGCCAACATCTTTGCCATGCTGGCCGATTTTTACGCTGAGTTGGAACAATCTTCCATCCGCGAGATGTTTCCGGCCAATATGCCGGCGGCCTCCGAAAAATCGGCCGCGTTTTTTGTGGGCGTGCTCGGCGGGCCACCGCTCTACCAGCAACGTTACGGTGCGCCCATGATGCGGGCGCGGCATTTGCCCTTTCCCATTGATGAAGCCGCGCGGCAAGAGTGGCTGGCCTGCTTTGAGCGCGTGCTGGCCCACGCCGTAGACCGTTACAATTTCCCGGCTGAACACTTAGCGGGCTTTCGGGCTTTCTTGCACGGCTTTTCCGTGTGGATGGTGAACCGCGCGTAAATAAAAATTTGATTGGAAACATGGTCAGGTCTTAAACCACTCTCGTGTAAATCTAAAAATCGAATTTACAGGTGAACCCATGAACCCCCTCAGTCAATTTTCCTATGTTTGGATTTCGGGCATGGTGGTGTTGGCGTTAGCCGCTTACTTTTGGTACACCGGCTTCAACCGCGCCAAAGCGCTGGCGCTCAGCTTTATTACGCTTAGCTTGTTTGTGGCGTGGTGGAGCTTGCGGCCCACCGCCAGCACCGTGCAAGCGGCCACCGAAGCGCGCCTGATCATCCGCGAAGCGCAACAACCGGTGCTGGTGCAGTTTTACTCTGAGTATTGCGCGGCCTGCATTGCCGTTGAGCCCACCCTCAACCAACTGGAGCAAGATTTAGCCGATGAGCTGAAAGTGGTGCGGATTGATGTGGCCTCCGCCGCCGGGCAAGAATTTAGTCGCCAATTGAACCTGCAATACACGCCTACCTTTGTGCTGTTTGATGTGCAAGGCCAAGAAATTTGGCGGCAGGCGGGCGGCTTGGATGATGACGAAGTGCGCCGCCTTATCAATGAAGGGTAAACAATTTGTTCCGGCGTTTGTTTTTTGAGTGGCTGTATCTCTTTCGCCCACCGTGGGATTCTGGCATTCCGGCTCCAGAATTGGTGCGGGTGGTGGCGGAGCGCCCCGCTGGCACTGCGCTAGATTTGGGGTGCGGCACCGGCACGCAAACCCGCTACCTCGCCGAACACGGCTGGCAAGTCACGGGTATTGATTTTGTGCCGCGTGCGGTTGAGCAAGCCCAACGCAAAAACCGCGCCTTTGCCTCACAAGTAACCCTGCTCACCGGCGATGTAACCAAGTTAGAGCAACTGCCCCTCCCCGGCCCGTATGATTTGGCGTTGGATATGGGCTGTTTCCACTCGCTCTCCGATGCGGGCCGCGAACGGTATATTGCTGGTCTTAGCTATTGGCTCAAGCCGGGCGGCCTGTTCATGCTCTACGCCTTTCAGCCCGCGCCCAACCAGCCACCCCAGCCGCAACGTGCCGGCCAACCCGCCCACCTGCCCAAAGAAAAAGTGGTTGAGCTTTTTGCCAACAGCTTCACGCTCACCCATTATGAGCAAGGCACGGGCCGCCCCTCCGCGTGGTATTACTTCTCCCGCCGCTGAACTGACAACGGATAAATTTCGGATAATCGGATGGAAACGGATGGCCCATCCGATTTATCCGTTTATCCGAGCCACATCCGCTGTCAGCATCCGTTGACTATAGAGAATCCATCACGCCGCCCAACGTTTTCACAATCGTATCCACTTCTTCTTCATTGATGGAAAGCGGTGGCGAGAACGCTAACGTGCTAGCACCTACCGGGCGAGAGCGCACGCCGCGTTGGAGCAGGGCGTTGTAAATTTTTCCGGCTAACTCAGCATCTGGCTCTTTGCCTTCCCGGGTCTTCACAATTTCCACGCCGCACAAAAGCCCGCGCCCGCGCACCTCGCCCACAAACGGGAACTCGCTGAGCGTTTGCAATCCGGCCAGCAAGCGCGCGCCCATTTCTTGTGAACGTTGCGCTAAATTCTCACGCTCAATAATTTCTAAGTTCTTCAACCCTACCGCGCAGGCCGTGGCATGGCCAGAGTAGGTATAGCCCGTGAGCCAAGAATCCGCTTCCGGCGCGGTGCGCATGGCATCATATATCGCGTCAGAAATCATCACACCGCCCAACGGAATGTAGCCACTGGTAATGCCTTTGGCAAACGTCAGCATATCGGGCCGCAAGCCCCAATTGTGAATGCCAAACATTTGCCCCGTGCGCGCAAAGCCCGTAATCACCTCATCCACAATAATGAGCACGTTGTATTGATCACAAATGGCGCGCACCAGCGGGAAGTAATCGTCCGGCGGCACAATTACGCCGCCCACACCTTGAATGGGCTCGGCAATAAAGGCGGCCACCGTTTCCGGCCCCTCACGCACAATGGCTTCCTCCAGCGCGCGGGCCGCGGCTTGACCCACACTTTCTCCGGCGCGCAACTCGCCATCAAAACGGTATGGGTTGGGCGCCGGGATGTGTAAGAAGCCGGGCACGGCTGGGCCAAACATTTTGTGATAGCGCTCAATGCCGGTGGCAAAAGTGGCCGCTAGCGTGACGCCGTGATAGGCCAAGCGGCGCGCAATGATTTTGGTTTTGTCCGGCTGGCCGTGCCGCTTCCAGTAGTAGCGGGCCGTCTTGAAGGCGGCGTCATTGGATTCTGAGCCGCCGGAGGTGAAGTGGGTTACGGTTAGCGTTGGGTGCGCAAAGCCAGAAAGTTTTTGCGCCAATTCAGATGAAGGCACGTTGGTCATCCCAGCAAAATTGCTGGTGAAGGCCATGCGCGTCATTTGCTCGCGGGCCACCTCGCCCAACTCCGGGTTGCCGTAGCCAATGTTCACGTTCCACAGGCCGGCCATGCCATCCAAAATTTTGCGGCCATCGGTGGTGTACAGCCACACGCCCTCCGCCCGTTCCACCACCAGCGGGTCTGTGTGGCGGTTGGGGTGGTAGATGGGGTGCAGTTGCTTTTGGTCATGCGCCAATACGGTTTGGTGGTTAATTTGCGAGGTCATAGATTTTTCTCGTGAGAGTGGTGATAGCCGTGAGTGTACCGCAGAATTTTGATGAGAGTGGCGGGCCAGGAAATACGAATTGAACGGCATTGCCAACTGCTTCGCCCTACATCAAATTCTGGGATGGCTTACAATGGCTTTTCCATGCACATATTATTTTTATTCCTAGATGGCATTGGCCTCGGGGCGGATGATGCGGCGAGCAACCCGTTTGCGGCCGCGCACTTGCCCACGCTCAGCGGCTTACTCAACGGCCAACGCTTGCTGGCCAGCACGCCGCGCACGGAAAGTGACCGCGCACTCTTCATCCCAACTGATGCTAATTTAGGCATCGCCGGGTTGCCCCAAAGCGCCACCGGCCAAGCCACCATCGTCACCGGCCTCAACGTGCCGCAGTTGGTGGGTGAGCATTACGGCCCTAAGCCCAACGCCGCCGTCGCCGAAATCCTGCG
>JAEURM010000125.1 GCA_016789245.1 Anaerolineales bacterium | reverse complement strand
ATGCGGGGCACAGCCGCGCTGATAAAGCCCGCAGGGATTTCTGGCAAACGCTCTAGCACCTGCCGCGCCACAAAGCCTTCGCTCACCGCATCAATGATGTTGCGCACCATGCGCGGTACCGCCAATTGCGCCAGTGTGGCGATGAATAAAAAAAGATACGGCAGAATGGCTTGCCCGCTGTATTTGCGTAAATAGCCAATGGCCCGCTGAAGGCCACGGTTATTGGGCAACTGTTCTTTGGGGCGGCCAAACCCGCCGCGCCGATTTGAGTTTTGCATCATAAAAATTTCTCCTACCGATAACGGCCATTACTTTTTCTTTAATGGAAGCGTTACCAATCCTCTCAAGATTAATGACCGGAAGGCCATTGCCAGCCCGCATAATTCGGACTAGGATTCTCGTGTTCAAAATTGGGCTGGCTTTTGAGTCAGACCCGACCCTCTTGGAGGTGCATATATGTCTAGGCGTCCGTTCTTTACGTTTGACCAAGACTCACATGAGACTTGGTCACTCCTCTACGCTCGCCAACGAGCCAACTGCGAGGTGCATGGCACGCGCTTGTGGCTAGACGGCGTGGAGGCGATGGAAATTTCCGGCGACCGTGTTCCAGACTTCGAACGCATCAGCAATTGGCTGAAGCCTCGGGTAGGCTGGGAACTCCTGAGCACGGAAATCCAATTCTCCTCGAGCGAAGATTGGTTCGATCATCTCGAACGCCGTATCTTCCTCATCACCGAGTACATCCGCGGGCGGGATGTACTGGATTACACCCCTCTGCCCGATATCTGGCACGATGGCTTCGGCCACTTACCTTTCCTCGCCAACCAACAGTACGTGAACTTACTCCAACGCTTTGGTGAGGTGTTCAATCGCGCGCCGGTGGATGTGCGCCGCAGTCTCGGCAACATCTGGTGGTACGCCATTGAATTTGGCCTTCTGCGCGAAGGTAACGCCGTGAAGGCGTTGGGCACCGGTTTAATGTCTTCGCCGGGTGAGCTCAAGAATGCTTTCACCGATAACTGCGAGCGCGTGCCCTTCACGCTGGAAGAAGTGATGCAAACGGCTACTAGTCATCACACCTTCCACAAGCGGCTGTTCATCCTTGAGTCGCTTGATCATTTAGAAGACATCCTCGGCCAGTGGGTGAAACGCCACTCGGGCGAGCCGGTTTTCGCCTAGTTTTTCGTAATCCTTAATCCCTAATCCCGGCGCGTGTTGAGGGGTTAGGGATTAAGCGCCCTCACGCCTCTACGCCGGAATAAACCTCACAAACAGCCGCGTCAAAAACGCTTCTTCAATTTGTTGCGACGTGGCGTTGCGCCCAGCGCCCGAAGCCATCCCCAAAATTTCTGCCCGTTGTTCTTTGTACAGCTGAATAGCGTGCTGGCGTTCCGCTTCTACTACCAAAAACTCAGCGCGCACGGGAATGTGGCGGCCCTGAATTTCTAGCGTGGCGCTTGGGTTGGCGCGCAAGTTGAGATACCAGTTAGAGCGCTCATTGCCGCCGCGCGTAAGGGCGAGGTAATGCTGGCCATCGCGCACAAAACCAATTGGCGTGGAAAATGGCCGGCCACTCTTGCGGCCTGTGGTGGTGATGACCATCACCGATTCACCCATCTTGCCCATCCAACCGCGCCGGAGCAAAAATACTTGGGCTTGCATGGCAAACTTCGCAAACGGTGGAACTTTTACAGAGGCGATTTGTTCAGTCATATAGAGTAGTTATTGGTTATTTGTTATTGGCCAGTACCGCGCAACTTTATTGTTCGAGTTTGCGTGTGGCTTCTGCTAACTGTTTTAGTGCGGCACTAATGGCTTCGCGCCGCTCAGCATCTAAGTATTGCGCTAACTCGCGCGTCCAGCCGCTCCGCGCTTCAATGCCTTTTTCAATCAGGACTTGGCCCTCTGCGGTGAGCGTAATTTGCTTGGCACGGCGGTCATGCTCGGCTTCCACGCGGGCGAGGAGGCCCTTGTGCACCAAACCATCTATCAGTTGGCTGGCGGCGGCGGCGGTTACATCTAAGTGCGTGCTAATTTCAGAAACGCCACACCCACCGCCATAAAACAGCTTCATCATCACATTGAACTGCGGCAAGGAGAGGCCGGTGCCGCGCACATAACGCATCCATTCGCGCATGGAGCGGTGCATAAACACTTCGGCCCATTCATGTAAGGCGGCGTGAAATAGTTTAGAAGACGGCATTTTCAACTCGGCTTATTAGTTAAGCGAGCTAAAATATATCATCGCCTTGAGTATTTTGAAATGAGAAAAAACTAAACGTTCGGGTGGGGGAACACGGAGTACGCGGACATAAAAGGAAAACGCGAGTGTATTCCGTGTTTTCCATCTCAATCCGTGTTCTTTAGTGTTTCAAACGACTTGTGTATTATCCCGCCGTTAACAAGCTTAACGTGGCCAGCCAAGTAAGGCCACTTACAAAAAAAGTGTTGAAGAGCAAGATATAAGCGATAGTGCGTTCGTTCGGTTGGCGATGAAAAATCATGCCGAGCAGAGTATTAAGTGCCCACGCCACGGCGCTGATGGCGGGCAAAATGAGCAAGCCCACTGGCGCCCCCACCTGAAACGGCGTGCCATCCGGCCTAAAGCGCAGAACAATTTCTGCGGGCAGTTGCGGCAGAAGAAAGAATACATACCCGGCTTGCACCAGCCACGCTAGGCCACTCACGGCAATCAGCGTCAGCGCCAGCCGGTCTTGCCAGAGGGGCCACTGCCACAAATCCGGCAGAACGGAGGCCGCTTCTACCGGCGCGGGCGGCGCTTCCGCTTCATCATCACTCTCAAATTCAGTTTCTGGCGTTTCACCGTTTTGCGGATTACGGTGCGCCTCAAACGTTTGCAAAAAATCTGCCGGATTGGCTGGCGAGAGCGCCAGCCAACCGCCGGAGTAGGCCACCATCACCAAATCTGCTTTTTCCGCGCTGGTGGCGAGGAACTCTACAGCCCCCAGCTCGGGATGCGCCACGCGGCTTACAAAACTCCCGGGCCAGTTTAGGCCGCGCGGCTTCAGTTCACCCGCGTACTCGGTGGCCGGGTGCACATACTCAATATCTGCCAACGGAATTACTTCGCGCCGCTCTCCCCAAATCACTGTGAGGGCTTGGGCTGAGAAAACATAGCGGGCGGTGAGCAGGCCCCAGCACCGATAACCCACCCACAACGTGGTTGGCACGCTCACCAGCGCCACGCACAGCCACACAAACGTGCCAAACGTTGGGGCCAGTGTGCGCAAGTTGTAAAACGCGAGCCCGCTGAGGGCCAACGCTACTACCAATGCGCCCAAGCCAAAGGCGAGGCCACGGGTTTTGGGTGGGTTGAGCATAAGCCCGAAGATTGTACCCCGCCCGCTCGGCACTTTGCTATACTCCGGCGCAATCTCAACTTTTGGAGTTTTTATGCCGCTGTCTGCCTCCGCCCAAAAAGTGCAAGCCGCTTTAGCCGCCCGTGGCTTTAGCTTCAACGTGTTAGAGCTAGAGCAAAGTACGCGCACCTCACAAGAGGCCGCCGCCGCCGCCGGCTGTGAATTGGGCCAAATCGTCAAATCCATCATTTTCCGTTCTAAGGAAAGTGACCGAGTGGTGTTAGTGCTTACATCCGGCTCCAACCGCGTGAACGAGAAAGCGGTGGCGGCTCTGCTGGGTGAGGCGCTGGGCAAAGCAGATGCAGAGTTTGTGCGCGCCCGCACCGGCTTTGTAATTGGTGGCGTAGCGCCGGTGGGTCACTTGGAATCGCCGGTGACGTTTATTGACGAAGATTTATTGCAATACGTGGAAGTGTGGGCGGCGGCAGGCACGCCGAACGCCATCTTCAAACTTTCCCCACAAGATTTGCCCGCGCTCACTGGCGGTCAGGTGGCGGCGGTGAAGGTGTAAATACCTTGAAAATCCACCACCTGATGACGGATTTTCAAGGTAATTCCGCAACACAACATAACTTACCACGGCGCGGGCGTAGCAAACGGTGGCGCTAGTGTGGGCGGCAAAGTAGGGCTAACGTCACCAATCCGTTCATATTCACCCGTAAACTCACCAATGAGGGTAAGGCGGCCAGCCGCCAACATAAGCTGGAAGGTTTTGGCGCATGTGTAACGTTCCCAGCCGCGCCAGCAAGTGCCACTCACTTCAATCTGGTCTTCACTCTTCACCGTATACGCCGCTGAGTTAATTAGCCAAAATTTGGTTTCAGTGGGCGTTTCTTCTTTGGCCACTGCCAGCAAAGTGCCATCCGCCCAAAATTCAACATACTCACTGGAAAGCTCGTTCGGGTCACCCGGGCCGGAAGCACTCACCCTTTGCCAGCGGCCTACAATTTCTTGTGCGGCTTGTGGTTGCGGCGCACACGCGGCTACCACGGCTAAAACAGCCACCAAACCAATTTTCCATACTTGCTGAAACATTGGCATTTCCTTTCTTACAGAATTAGACGCACCTCAGGCCAAATCCGTGCCAAACCCATCTCGCCATAACAACTTGTCTCGCAACCTTTTAGTCTCTCTTTTGCTGAGAAAGCATATTGAAGCAAATGGTATCGAGGTAGTTTCTAAATCTCTATAAATCTACAGTCCTAAGATTTTGGGCGCGTGATAGCATTCACCCCTCTCACGTTTACGTTTCCTAATTCACTTTATGCTCTGGCTCAAACGTTTTCAACTCGCACTGGTACATGTGGCCGTCACCCTCACATTGGTTCCCATTCAAGGCACGCTCAACCGCGTGATGATTAATGAACTCAACGTCTCGGCCACGGTGTTTGCGGTGCTGGCGTCTTTGCCCTATCTGTTTTCACCCATTCAAGTTTTCATCGGCTCATTTGCCGACCGGCACCCGATTATGGGTTTGCGACGCACGCCGTATATTGTGATTGGCTTGGTGTTGTGCGTGCTGGGCGTGGTTTTGGCCCCCTACGCGGCCTATATGTTTGAACAAAACTGGTGGGCAGGCTTTGCCGCATGTGCGGTTACGTTTGGCTTGTTGGGCATGGGCTTCAACTTTTCCACCGTCTCGTACTTCTCACTGGCCTCGGAAATTTCTGGTGAGGGGGGGCGCGCCCGCACGATTTCTTACATGTTCTTCATGATGATTGTGGCCATCATCACCGTTAGCCTCGGCCTCAGCCGCCTGTTAGAGCCGTTCTCGGTGGAAGCCCTCAACCGCGCGTTTTTGTTGGTGGGCATGTTGGCGTTGGTGTTGGGCCTGCTGGGCTTAGTGAAGCTTGAGCCGCGCGCCAGCCGCGCCGCCACAGAAGAACGCACCACTTGGGCGGAACTCGCCCGCGCCGCCGCCTCCACGCCGCAAACGCGTTTGTTCTTCATCTATCTTATTTTGTTACTGGCCGCCATCTTGGGGCAAGATAATTTGCTGGAGCCGTTTGCCGCACAAGCATTTGATTTGCCGGTGCAAGCCACCACGCGGCTCACCTCTATTTACGGCACATGCTTTTTGATTTGCTTGGTGATTGCGGGTGCGCTAGAGCGCCGCGTGAGTAAGCGGCTGGTGGTGATAATTGGCTCGGCGGGCACGACGCTGGCGTTTGCCACACTGGTGCTGAGTGGCTTACTGCACAGCACGCCCGTGTTTTACACCGGCGTGATTCTGCTGGGCTTGTTCATCGGCCTCGCCACCGTCAGCAATCTCTCGCTCATGCTAGATATGACGCGGGCCGGGCAAGTGGGCTTGTTTATTGGCGCGTGGGGCATGGCGGATGCTATTGCGCGCTTGGTGGGTGATTTGGTGGGCGGCGTGGTGCGGGATGGGGTGGGCGCGCTGGCCGGCAACCCGGTGGCCGGTTACTTGGCCTTCTTCAGCCTCGCGGCGCTCACCCTGCTGTTTACGCTTTACTTGCTCCGCAAAATCAACGTGGGCCGCTTCCAATCTGAATCTGAAACTGAACTCTCCGTGATTGAACGCGCGGCGTTGAGTTCGGGCTAACGGCTTGCGTTACCCGCGGGTGGGCGGGACGAGACAACGCCACTTTGGCGGAGCCAAATTCAAGCCACGCAATCTGCTTGAAAACGCGGCGACTCCCACCCGTCGGGTGCACGCTGTGTTGGGCCGCTTTCTGACATTCACCCAGCAAACTTAGGACTTAAGAAACGCTAATCGCTTTTGCCAGACGTCCTGCGCCGACTTGCCAATCCAAATTAGATGAGTGTCGGCGGGTACTTCATAAAGTTCACATGTCGCAACT
>JAEURM010000124.1 GCA_016789245.1 Anaerolineales bacterium | reverse complement strand
CTAACGCCTCCGTCCCCATGCTGTGGCTGGATGCTTCACAGATAATTCAGGTGCTTAATAATTTGATAGGTAACGCGGTGCTGTATTCGGCAACGGGAGGGCACATTACGGTTTCCAGTCAACTGCTTTCCTCAGGCGAGTTAGAAGGCGTGGAATTGCGCGTTCACAATGATGGCCCGGCCATCCCCGAAGAAGACTTGCAACACTTATTCAAACGTTTTTACCGCGGGCAAATCGGCCAGCAATCAGGTGAATCTGGCACTGGTCTGGGCCTGTCTATCTCCAAAGAAATTGTTGAGCGGCATGGCGGCGAAATTCGCGTTAAAAGCACAGAAGCCGAAGGCACCACCTTCAGCGTGTGGCTTCCCTTTACGCCTGAACCAGCCCGCCGCGAGTGATAGAATTTTGGCATGGCTCAACTCACCGGCGCTGAGCGCGCCAATTACGTTCAAAACTTATTTACCCAAATTGCTAGCCGGTATGATGTGATGAACCGGCTGATGACGTTTGGGCAAGATACCCATTGGCGCGCCCGCGTAGTGGCTTTGGCGCAAGTGCCCGCCAACGGAAGCGTTTTAGATTTAGGGGCTGGCACCGGTGATATTGCTTTAGAGCTGGCGGAACGCACGCCCACGGCGCGGGTGGTGGGGGGTGATTTTACTTTGGCCATGATGCGCGTGGGCCAACGGCGGCCCGGCGGCCAGCACTTGCGTTGGTCTGGTACGGATGCGCTGAATTTGCCCTTTCCTGATGCTACGTTTGATGCCGTGGTTTCCGGCTACCTTATGCGCAATGTGGGAGATTTGAGCCGCGCATGGGCAGAGCAGTGGCGGGTACTTAAGCCGGGCGGCCGGGTAGTTTGTTTGGATACCACGCCGCCCGCTCGTAATCTTCTGCGCCCGTTCATAGAATTTCACTTGCACACCGTTATCCCCACTTTGGGGCAACTGATTACGGGTACGCGCGAAGCGTACACCTACCTCCCTAATTCCACCGAAGGCTTTTTACCCGCCGAAAAACTGGCCGAGCGGATGCGGGCGGCGGGCTTTGAAACGGTGCGCTTTGAACGTTGGATGTTAGGCACAATGGCCATCCATTACGCTGTGAAACCACTGGCGTAAAAAAATCCCAACTCTTCCTATCCACTATCGATACTTCTTTCAACTTAAACTACGGCAAGCTTGATTACGGGCTGGGAAACTTTGACGTTTAAGTCAGAAAGGAGTATCTATGCTGAGTTTTCAAAATCAGCGCGGGCAAGGTTTAGTAGAGTATGCTCTTATTTTAGTTCTAGTGGCTGTGGTGGTAGTGGTGGCTCTGGCATTACTTGGCCCTGCCGTAGGAAACATGTTTAGCAATGTAGTTCGTGGCATTTAAACTCATTCAACTCAGTATCAATCCTAGCCGCATTTAGCCAGTGCGGCTTTTTTATTGCCCACTTAGCTCCCATACAATAATCTCCGGCGCGCACAAAAAGCGCACACGCGGCGCGCCTTTGCCCTCCATGCCTAAGCCGCGCGAAACGTACAGCGTTAACCCGTTTACGTTGTAACGCCCACATTCCAATAGTTTGCCGTACAACGAGCCAGCAAAAAACGCGCCAAAAAACGGAACCCGCACTTGCCCGCCATGTGTGTGGCCGGAAAGTTGTAAATCCACGCCGGCCTCAGCCGCCTCTGGCGCAAAATCTGGTGAGTGGTAAGCCAGCACGGTAAATTTTTCCGGCTTACGGCCCAAGATGCCATTTAAGATGGGCCGGTCTGCAAATGGCTTGTGGCTACAGGCCAAACCAACTATTTCCAACGTTTGACCGTTGTGCGTGAGCGTGACTTTTTCCTCCCGCAACCAGCGCAGGGGCATATCTTTCAAAACCTGCGGCACCACTGCTTCCTGATCTACTGCCGGACTGCCCGTGACCACATACACGCCCAGCGGCGCGGCCCACTCGCGGATAATTTCTCGGCAATGCTCCCACGCCACGGGGTCATGGATATTGGAGAGATTGAGAAAATCGCCGCTGAACACAATTACATCCGGCGCTAGCTCACGGATTAGCCGGTTCAAATCACGTTCGCGTTGCGTGATGCGTTCAATATGCAAATCACCCAAATGCAGAAGACGCACCGGCGGCGCGTTTGCATTGAGCTTGGGTGATTTGAGAAATTGGCGGCTGACCACAATTTTGTGCGGCTCCCACCAAAAGCTGTAAATGACTAGCACGGTGCCAATGGCTTGCGCTAAAAACGCCAGCGGCTGAGGCAGAAACGCAAACGGCAAACGCGCCACCGCCAGAACCAATGCGGGCGGTTTAGCCGGCCCAAAAGATTTTCCGGCGCGGGGCAGGGCGGCCATCAACGCCCAATCCATCAGCATAAACAGCCACATCTCTGCCAGCCAAGTTAAATCACCAAAAGAGGGAATGGCCGCCAGTGCCAACAGCAACAGCGCAAACACCAGCGCGGGCCAGCGTTCCAGCTTATCCGCCCATTGCAGAATTACATCAAAAGTATTGCCGTGCGTGCCGGGGAAATGTTGCAGGTGAGAAAAATCACGTTTGGTAAAAGTCATGCGCGGGATTGTATCAACGGATGAAGCGGATGGAAAACGTCCAGCCCTGCGCTGGCTTCTCTCTATTTCGGGGTTGATGAATTTCTGAGCCAGCGCAAGGCTGTCTCTAAACGCCCGCCACATCTCGTGCTTGACATGCTTGGCGGACGGGCGCTACACTTCCTGCAATCACATATTTAGCAAATTAGGTGCCCAACATCCCGGATGGTGTGGGCCTAAACGGCGAAGTCGGTGGTGTTCTTAGGAACGGAGTCCGACGCTGTCACGCAACTGTAAGTGAGTCAGATAGTCGTTTAGTCAGATAGTCAAATGGTCAAACGATTGACCAGCAGACTACAAGACTAATTGACCAAGTGACTAACAAGTCAGGTCGCCCGCCTAGTTTGCGCTATCCACACACCTCGCTGAAAGGCGGTGGAAGCTAGCGCTCAGTTTTTTGCGCGATTGGCTTTGCATCACCCCTTGTCATTTAGCGACAAGGGGTTTTTGTTTATTTGGCTTCTGTGTCTTGAGTAGGCGTGTGCTTGCGGAGAGTTTGGCATGGTTCGTAAATTTCTAGCGAGTTTATTATTGATGAGCATGTTGGCCGCTTGTGCGCCAGCGGCGACGGTGGCCCCCAGCCAAACGCCTGTATCGCCCACGGCTACGGCGGTTCAACCAACAGAAGCGGTTGACCCCACCGAAGCGCCCACGGCAGATTTTACCGATGGCTTAGGCCGCACGATTACGCTGGCTGGCCCCGCGCAACGCATCATCACTTTAGCGCCGTCTAACACGGAAATTTTGTTTGCCATTGGCGCTGGTGAGCAGATGGTGGGCCGCGATGAATTATCCGATTATCCAGCCGAGGCGGCGGATGTGGCCAGCATTGGCTCCACGTTTGGCCCCCTCAACACCGAAACCATTGTGGCCCTCAAGCCGGATTTGATTTTGGCGGCAGAGGTAAACAGCCCAGAAAATGTGAAAACGCTGGAAGATTTAGGCTTGAATGTTTTTTGGCTGGCCAACCCCACTGATTTTGATGGGCTGTACGCCAATCTGCTCACGGTGGGCGCGCTCACGGGCCGCGCGGCGGAAGCGCAAACTTTAGCCGAGGCGCTCAAAGCGCGTGTGCAAGCGGTGACGGATAAGACCGCCACCGTTTCAACCAAGCCGAATGTTTTTTACGAGTTGGACGCCACTGACCCAACGAAGCCGTTCACCGTTGGGCCGGGCACGTTCATGGATACATTGCTCACGCTGGCGGGCGGCGTGAATGTGGCGGGCGCGGTGGATAATCCGTATCCGCAAATTAGCAGTGAAGAGTTGGTGAAGTGGAACCCAGACCTGATTTTGTTGGGTGATGCCGTGTATGGCGTTACGGCAGAAAGTGTGGCCGCGCGCCCGGGCTGGGAAGCGATTGTGGCGGTGAAGAACAATCAGATTGTGGCCTTTGATGATAATTTGGCCAGCCGCCCCAGCCCGCGTTTGGTGGATGGGCTGGAAATTTTAGCGAAGTTGTTACATCCCGAACTGTTTAAGTAAAAGGAGAATTGGAGGATTAAAGAATTCTCCAATCCTCCAATTCTCTATTTCCAATGTCTCGTCTCTCGCCTTATCTTTTTTGCACCGTTGGCCTGATAGTGGCGTTGCTAGTGAGCGCCGGTTTGGGCGCGGTGAGTATTCCGCCGTTGGATGTGACGCAAATGCTGTGGGCCAAGCTCACGCTTCAGCCGCTTACGGTGTGGCCGGAGGCGTGGGCCACGATTCTGTTCAGCATCCGTTTGCCGCGCGTGGCGTTGATTGCGCTGACGGGCGCGGCACTGGCCGGAAGCGGCGCGGCGTACCAAGGCTTGTTCCGCAATCCGCTGGCAGACCCGTACCTGATTGGCATTGCGGCGGGTGCCGGCTTGGGCGCAGTGGTGGCGATGGCCGCGCAATGGCCGAGCACACTGCTGGGCTTGGCCGTTGTGCCCGTTTCGGCGTGTATGGGCGCAGTGCTGACGGTGATGTTGGTTTTGCAGTTGGCGCGCGTGGGCCGCACCGCTTCCGTAACGAATCTGATTTTGGCCGGTGTGGCGGTGGGCGCGTTTGCCACCGCGTTGATGACGTTTATGATGTTGCGCTCCTCCGGTGAACTGCGCCGCGCGATGGCGTGGTTGCTGGGCGGCTTTGCTTTAGGCGGGTGGGGGCCAGTGCTAGCCGCTCTGCCGTATGTAGTGGTTGGCCTCGGCATACTCATCGCCCTCGCGCGCCCACTCAACGTTCTGCAATTTGGTGAAGAACAAGCCGAGCAGTTGGGCCTGAACGTGGAGCGCTTAAAGTTCTTGCTCATTGGCGCGGCCACGCTTACCACGGCGGCGGCGGTGGCGTTTGCCGGCCTCATTGGTTTTGTAGGTTTAGTGGTGCCGCACATCACGCGGTTGTGGTGGGGGCCAGATTATCGGCGGCTATTGCCACTTTCTGTGTTGGTGGGTGCGGCCACGCTCTTGCTGGCCGATGTGGCCGCCCGCACCGTGCTGGCGCCGCAAGAACTGCCGGTGGGCATCATCACCGCGCTGGCCGGTGCGCCGTTTTTTCTTTGGCTTCTGCGGCGAGAAGGAGTGAACCGTGCTCAAGCTTGAAAACATCACCGTGCGTTACGGCGTACGCGCCGTGCTGAACGAGGTAACGCTCACGTTACAAGCCGGTGAAGTGCTGGCGCTGATTGGGCCAAACGGCGCGGGCAAATCCACACTTCTGCGCGTGGCCAACGGCATGCTGAAGCCCGCGCATGGACGTGTTAGCATCAAAGAAAATGATATCCGCATGTGGAAGCCGGAAGAACGCGCGCGGTGGATGGCCGTAGTGCCGCAGGCCGTTCACTTGCCAGAAGCGTTCACCACGCAAGAAACAGTGCTCATGGGCCGCACGGCGTACTTGGGTTGGCTAGGCCGTGAAGGCCAAGCGGATTTAGCCGCCACGCACAGCGCCTTGGAACGTACTTCTACTTTAGAATTTGCCGCCCGCCGCGTGAGTGAACTTTCTGGCGGAGAGCAACAACGGGTACTGATTGCGCGTGCGCTGGCGCAGGCCGCGCCCATTTTACTGATGGATGAACCCACCGCGCATTTGGATTTGAAGCACCAAACCAACACGCTCACGCTCATCCGCAGTTTAGCCAAAGCTGAAGGCTTGGCCGTGCTGATTGCCCTGCATGATTTAAATTTGGCCGCGCACTTTGCAGACCGGGTGGCGTTACTGAGCGATGGCGCTCTGCACGCCGTTGGCACACCGCGCGAAGTGCTGACCGCGCAAAATCTGGGCGCGGCGTACGGTTTGCCCATTCACGTTCTGCCGCATCCCATCCACGGCGTGCCGCTCATCTTGCCTGACGGCCTCAGCCATTTATCAATAACCAATAACAAATAACTCATTTACTAATTCTCTACTTCTCAAGGAACTTTTATGCCCCGGCTCACCAAAATCTATACCCGCAAAGGCGATGGCGGCACTACGGCGCTAGGCGGCGGCCAACGCGTGCCCAAAGATTCTGCGCGCGTGTGGGCGTACGGCAGTGTGGATGAATTGAACTCGGCGTTGGGCGTGGCGCTGGCGCACGGCTTGTGCGCGCGGCTGGCCGAAACTTTGCCCGCCATTCAAAATGAGCTATTCCATCTCGGCTC
>JAEURM010000123.1 GCA_016789245.1 Anaerolineales bacterium | reverse complement strand
TCCATCACCATGCGCTTTGATTTGGCCAGTTGCTACCACTGCGTCTGCTTCTTCTGCCACTAAAAAGTTTTGCCACTTCAGGCCCAACGGGTTAATTTCCGCCTCGCGGATGATGGCGCGGATGGCCGGCATATCCGCCGCAGTCGCCGGGCGGTAGAAGATGGCGGCCATGTTAATGAACTTCGGTAGCAACGAAGTGACGCACCACTTCTGCCAACTCGGCGGGCCGCTGGAGGGGTACATCATGAATGGTGTTCTCAAACCAGTGGGTGTGCGTGCGCGGATTGGTTTGCGCGGCGCGGGTGGCACCTTCTTGTTTGAGCCGTAAGAATTGCTCGCCACGTTCATCCCGCGGCCGCTCACTGGCCGGGCACAGCAAAATGGGGCAACGCACACGGGCAAACAGCTCAAACGTCTGCTTCTCATAAATAGCGCGCGCAATTTGCATGTGCTTGGGGATGGGCAGGCGGCGGTAAATTTTCTCGGCCTCATCAATGCGGAAGTTGGCGAGAATGATATTGGCCACGGCTTCGGAATATAAACCGGCTGGCAAAAAGCCCTGCATCCGCGCCAGAAAGTCTTCCACGGGCATGCCATCCAGCTCTGGTGGGCGAAGCATCACTTCCGCTTTTTCCCAGGTGAAGCCGGGCACATCCTTCATAGCAAATAAGCCACCATCCACCAGCACAATGGCCGCTGGCGCAAACGGGCCAACCGCGCGTGAAGCGGCGTAAGCCAACACTGTGCTGGCGCCCCAGCTATGCCCCACCAGAATCGGCCGCTCCAAATTCATGGCTTCCACAAACGCGTACGCATCGCGCGTAATGGTTTCAAAATCAAAGCCATCCTCCGCCGCATCCGTGAGGCCGTGATTGCGCTGATCTAGCGCGAAGACGCGAAAGTTTTCCGCCAAGTGCGGCGCTACCAAATCCCAAATATGCGCGTTAGAGGCCAAACCGTGCAGAAGCACCAACGGCTGGCCGTTCCCGCCCCAGTTGAGGTAGTGGAAGCGGAGGTGGTTGAGAAGGAGGTAGGAGGAATTAGGTGACACTTATGAAGAGATGACAGAGTGACATGATGACAGAGTGCTTCATCCAGCCATCTTGTCATTACGCCAGTTTATTCCAAAAGCTCAGCGAGAATGCGCTCGGCCACTTGGGCGTTGGCTTTGCCTTGGCTCTTGCGCATCACTTGGCCTACAAACCATTTAAGCAGGCTGGGCTTCTTGCGGTAGGCTTCCACTTGGTCAGCGTTCTCAGCAATCACTTGCTGGGCAATGGCACGAATGGCGTCATCGCCGGAAATTTGCGCCAGCCCTTCTGCTTCTACCAAGCTCTGGGGTGAATGGCCCGTTTCAATAATTTTGGGAAGCAGTTGCGTGCCCGTCACGCGGTTGATGGTTTTCGCTTCCACCAAGCGGATGAGTTCTGCCAGATAGCTTGGGGTGAGTGTTTGCGCCAACTCACGTACGGTTAGCCCGCGTTCATTCAGCAAGCGCAGAATATCATTCATCAGCCAATTAGCCACGCCCTTGGGCGGGGTGGGCGAGGCCAACTCTACCGTTTGCTCAAAGTAATCGGAGAGCGCGCGTTCATCCGTGAGCACACCCGCATCGTATTCGCTCAAGCCGTAATCTGAAATGAAACGGGCGCCGCGCACTTGCGGTAGTTCTGGGAAGCGGCTCAAAATCTCCGCCCGCCACTCCTCCGTCAGTTGAGCCGAAAGCAAATCCGGCTCACGAAAGTAACGGTAATCGGCTTCTGTTTCCTTGCTCCGCATCTTCTTCAGCGTTTGCGTTTCATCATCCCAATCCAGCGTCCACGCTTGCACACGCCGCCCAGCTTCCACCTCCGCCACCTGCCGCGCAATTTCGGCTTCAATGGCGTGGCGCACGGCTTCAATACTGTTCACGTTCTTAATTTCCGTTTTGGCGTTCAGCACGGTACTGCCCGCCTCACGGATGGAGACGTTGGCATCACAGCGCAGGTGGCCGCGTTCCATATTCGCCTCAGAAACATCTAACCAGCGGAGTAACTGCCGCATGGCCGTGAGAAATTGCGCGGCTTCTTCTGCGGTGCGCAAATCTGGGCCAGTCACCATTTCAATCAACGGCACGCCGCACCGATTCATATCAATCAGGCGCACGCCGCGCGTGGCATCATTTTTAGTTTTGCCCGCGTCTTCTTCCATGTGCATTTTGTGGATGCCCACGCGCTTACGAGTGCCATCCGGCATGGGAATATCAAAGTGACCGCCGTGGCCAATGGCCGCATCATATTGCGTAATTTGGTAGCCCTTGGGCAAATCCGGGTAGAAGTAATTTTTTCGGTCAAAGAAACTCTCGGCACGGATATCACTGTGCATCGCGGCGGCCAGCATGGCGGCTTTTTCCACCACACTCCGGTTGAGAACGGGCAGGGAGCCGGGCAGGCCGCTACACACCGGGCAAATGTTGGTGTTGGGCGGTGCGCCCCAAGAATCGGCCGCACAGCTACAAAAAATTTTGCTATGCGTGTTGAGTTGAATGTGGATTTCTAATCCGATGACGGCTTCGTAAGTCACTTAAGCTCTACTCCTGTTGCCAAGGTGAGGGCATCGGCTTCCGTTTGCCACCTCAGCCTTTGGCCCGTTTCTGCATTGTACATTCCGGCAATCAAAGTAGTAAATCCGGGTAAAGCATCTGTGCGCACATTGAGTGTGTGCGGGTCCGCAATATATTCACCGAGCCGCCAAGTGGTGGTGGGGCGTGTGCCTTGGGCGGGCAAAGAATCACTTTGTGCCACCACTGTACCATCAGCGGCCAACAGTTGCACAAAAATGGTGTAGCTGGTTTCGGTGGGTTGGCTGGCCTGCCAGACGAGGGTGAGAGTGATGGGGTCTGTGCGCGTAAATGCCGTTGCGGCCAGTTGGTAGCCCACCAATTGGCCCACTCCGGGCAGGGCAACGCCCACCGCAGTCGATGTTTCCGGCGGAGTTGCTAAGAAGGGCAACGTTTGCACCGCCAACCGAGCAATCACCAAGCCGTTGGGCAGTTGCAAGGTAGCCGGGCCGCTTTCAGCTTCAGGCGGGATGGGGATTTCGCGCCAATCAAGCCGAAGCGCATCCGAGGCGGTTGAGGTGGCCGGAACAGTTACGCGCCAACTGTCATCATCAGCAATGAGGCTCAGGGGTGGCAGTGGGCCAGTGCCCCGCCACAGCAAACTTACCGGCAAACGCATTCCATTGGCAATGATGATGGGCGGACTGGCCTCCACGGATTGCGCCACCAGCGTGAGGCTTTCACCAGCGGCCTGCTCAACGGGCACGGGCAATTGCGTGGCCCGGGTGACGTTTTCCCAGCGCGCGCCCGGTTGAATGGCCCATTCGCCTACGCGCCATTCTTTGCCGGCTGGCGCACCGGCTTCAGATAAAACATCGTAGCCGGAGAGTTGGCCCTCATCATAAAGTGTGAGCATCAAAGTATATTTTCCGGCGGGCGCGCCCAACGGCAGGCGCACTAAAGGAAACGCGGCTAACTCCGCGCCGGAGGCCAAGCGGGCGGTGGTGTGCTGATTATCTTGCGCGAAGAAAACATCTGCCCGCGCCACTTCCCAGCCCAAACTATTTTTCACGCGCAGGAGGGCCTTCAAATCCGTCTCCATGGGCTGAGTGAGGCGAATACGGATGGGCACACATAGAGCTTGGTCAGCGGTGAAAGCGGGCAGTGCGCTGATCTGCGTCACTTGGGCAACGGCAAACGCGGCGGCGGCCGATTGGAGGCTAAGCGGCTGGCGCGGTTCGGCGTAAACCTCGGTGAGCATGCCGGGCACGGCTAACGTTTCAGGCAAGTTGCGCGAGCCATGCGCCAAAGTGCAAGGCGCTAGGCCGCGATAATCCGCCCGTTCTTGAAACCACACGTTCAGCGCCATTGCGCCGCTGGCGGGCAAACGCGCCCAAAAATCTTCCGGGGTGGGATTATCCATAAAGGTTAGCAAAGGCGCGGTCACTTGTTCAGCGCGCCAATAATATTCCAAGTCAAAACGTGGCGAGTAAGAAAATGCAATCACGCTGTCTGCCGCCGTCAGCCGCTCGGCGTAGAAGCGGGCCAGGCCGCGCACATCTTCCCGGCCATATTCTGGTTGTTCAAAAAAGCGGTTCACGCCTAACCCAAACAGCGCGAGAAAAATCACCATTAGCCCACCGGCCAGCGCTTTACCCACCCGTTGAAATTGAGCCAGATGCGCTAGCCCACCGGCCACAAGTGCCAACAGGAGCGGCGCGGCCAAGGTGAGGTAACGGCCATGAAAGCCGCTCTGAAAACCAATCAGGCCGGCAATTACACTGGCGCACACGGCCAGAAAATGAAAAGCCAGCCAACGGGCGTTGGCGTTGGGCCACGGTACGCTGATTAGGAGGCCAATGAGCGCCGCACCACTCAGCGTTGCAAGCACCGGTTCACGCTCCACCATTAGCCAAGAGGGAAGCCAAAAGGATTGCCACATTTGGCTGAGGAGTTCCCCGTTGAGCAGAGGCGGTGAAACAACAATTTTGGGGCCTGAGGGCGCGCGGCCTACAAAAAATATCAGCCACGGGAGCCACAGCGCCACAACGCCCGCTTGCCCCACAACCCATGTGCGCCAAGCTGGCCGCAACGGCTGACGATGTAACAGCCAACTGAGGAGCGTGGCGGCGTTAATCCAAATCACCGCCGCTGGGGTAGAAAGATGCGAATACAGGAGAAGCAGTTCAGCCGCCCAAAACGTCAACCAGTGGCGGCGGGCCGGGGATTTTAGAAGCGCGTGCCAACTCTCGGCCATGAGGGCTACACAACCGGCCGTCAAAATATACATGCGCACTTCTTGAGAAGCCCACCACAAAAGCGGCGAGGCGGCGGCCAGCCAAGCGGCCCACACTGCGGCCGGCTGATTGAACAAACGCCGGGCAAGCCGAGCTGTTAGCACAATCACCCCTAATCCCAGTAAAAGCGATGACCAGCGTAAGGCCAATTCACCCTCACCCGCCAAGCGAACTACAAAAAACAGAAACAGGGCGTACAACGGCGGATGGTTGGGCTCAGCCCACAGCACAGCGGGCCAATTGGCCTGCCCAGCCTGAACCATAAAGGCTTCATCAAACCACAAACTTTGTGAGGTGAGGTGAAAGGCGCGATTAGCAGTGGCGAACAGTAGGCAAGCAATCAGAAGCCAGAAATAGCGGGGGCGCATACCAAGAACTCAATTAGCCCACCGCATAGTTTTGCTCAGCGCCGCCGTCTTACTTCATAGAATATCAATCACAGGAGCTTCTAATGAAAAACCCATGGATTGCGGCAGTGCTGAACTTCTTCTTAATGGGCGCAGGCACATTGTACAACGGGCGGCGCAAAGCGGTGGGCTTAGCACTCACCCTTGGCGCGGCAATTCTCACCTACGTGGAATTAAATTTGCAAACCGCCGCGCCCAGCTTATTCCCGTTCATGTTTGTAGCGGTGTTCATCATCAACACCTTGCAGGCGTATGATGGCTACACCGAAGCGCAAGCCATCAACGCGCGCTAGGCACAAACCGCGCTACTAAATCGGGCCGCATAAAACTGTGGATGGCCGTAATCTGCCCGTCTTCCACGGTGAGCGTTTGCACGGCCACTGGTTGAAGGTCACCCGTCTCAGCTGAACATTGAAAGAGCGCACACGCCGGGTCACCGTTGGCTTGAGTAAGCACCAGCCGCCATACGCCCCGCATCTGCGGATTGAGCATGGTGCCGCCCACAAACGTGCCAATCGCGTTCCGTCCGGCGTACCAAGACGGTGAGGGCGGCATGGCAAAAATTGCCTCTTCTTTGAGCAGAGCGACTAGACTGCCGATATCCGCTTCTTCCCACGCGCGCACGTAACGGGCTAGCAAGGCCTCGGTGGTGGCTCCCGCACGTGCGGTCTGTGCCGGTGGCCGCCGTGTCAAAGTTTCGCGGGCGCGGTGCAAGGCGCTGTTCACAGCGGAAACCGTCATTTCCAGCGCTTCGGCAATTTCGCTGGCGCGCCAATCCAACACATCACTTAACAACAACGCCGCGCGTTGGCGGGGCGGTAAATGTTGCAAGGCTATGAGAAAAGCCAAAGAGACGCGCTCTCGTTGCGTGAATTCAGTTTCGGGGTCAGTGGCAAAATCTGGCAACCACTCATCAGGGTATGGCTCCAGCCAAATCGGTTCTTGCAAGGGCGGGGCAAACGGTGCCTGTGGGTCTG
>JAEURM010000122.1 GCA_016789245.1 Anaerolineales bacterium | reverse complement strand
ATGAATTTGCCACTGCGCGTTTGGTATAGCACTTGTTCGCCCGCTTGCACCGCGCCCAACGTTTGCACAAATACAAAACCTTGGTTCAATGCATCCGCACTTACGCCCGCCTGCGCTTCCTCCACGGAAGTAAATAAGGCCGCACCCGGCGTGATGACGCGGGCGTAACTTTGCTCTAAAACTTTGGCGGGGCGGGGAAGTTTTTCGGTGGGCAATTCTGGGGGCTGAACGGGAAAGTGCGCGGCCGCGTACTGCACTTGGTACGCACCCGGCCCAACCGGCGCACACGCGGCCAGCTCGCTCATCTGCGCGCGCGGCACGCACAGTACCTCCGCCGCATCCGGTGGCGTAAAACTCAGCACGGCGGCCAACGCAAACTGTAAGAGCATGGTCAGATTTTACTACTGGCTATCGGCCAGCCGCCATTAGCAATCGGCTAGAAACCTAACGCACAACCATCCGCACGCGGGTCACTGCCGCCCCACAGCACGCCATCCGGCATGCGGCGGATGATTTGCCCGCGCCCAAAGGTGGCCCGTGCAAAACCATTTATTTCCGCTTGAAGATTATGGCCACGCGCCGCCAAGCCTTCCACTAACTCACGGGGCAAACCGGCTTCTAAAAGGACAGGCGCAGGCGCATCACGATGCGTTTCTTCGGCATCAATGCAAAAGCGCAAACGGTCTAGGGCGGCTTGTGGGTGCAGGCCATCATCCAACATGGCGCTTACCACGTGGGCGTGGCCTTGCGGTTGCATAAAGCCACCCATCACGCCAAAGGGGCCAAACAGGGTGCCATCCGCATTCGTCATCAGGCCGGGGATGATGGTGTGATAGGGCCGTTTGCGCGGCGCGAGGGCGTTGGGGTGCGAAGCATCGAGCGAAAAATTGTGGCCGCGATTTTGGAGCGTAAAGCCCCACGGCCCAGCCGCACCTTCTGGCACTAAGCCAGTGCCAAAACCCATGTAATTGCTATTGATGAAGGAACACGCATTGCCTGCACCATCCACCACGCAACAATACACCGTGCCAGAGGCGTTAACGGGTGAGCCGTGCTCAGGGTTGCCCGCGCGCTTCATATCAATCAACGCGCGGCGCTGGGTGGCGTAATCGGTGGAGAGCAAACCTTGTAACGGAATCTCGAAAAATTGTGGGTCACTGATGTACCAACGCGCATCCGCAAAAGCCAGCCGCAAGGCTTCAATCAATAAGTGCCAACGGTCAACGCTTAACGGCGGCAGAGCGGCTAAATCAAAACCCTCCAAAATATTCAGCGCCAGCAAAGCGGTGAGGCCTTGGCCGTTGGGCGGGCACTCCCACACGCGGTGGCCACGGTAACTCACGCTGATAGGTTCTTCCCAAGTGGAGGTGTGCGCGGCCAAGTCTTCCAATTCCATCACGCCGCCCGATTGCTGAAGGACGTTGACGATGGCACGCGCAATTTCCCCGTTGTAAAACGCTTCTGGGCCACCTTCGGCCACGGCGCGAAATGTGCGGGCTAGGCCCGGATTGCGGAAAATTTCTCCGGCGCGAGGAGCGTGCCCATTGATTAACAGTGCTTGCCCGCCGCGTGCTGTTTTCAATTGCCGCTCAGCACCCCGTGCCCAAAAATGCGCGGTGAGCGGGGCCACTGGGAAGCCGTGCTCGGCTAATTCAATGGCTGGTTGCAAAATTTCTTTCAACGGCAGTGAGCCGTGCCGCGTAACTAAATCACACCAGCCCGCGCACGCGCCGGGTACGGTGACTGTATGGGCGTGGTAGGCCGGTAATTGGTTATGGGTGATTAGGTTTTGCCTTTGAATGAGTTCAATATTCAGCGCGGCGGGCGCGCGGCCAGAGCCGTTGAGGGCGGAGACGGTTTGGGTTTGGGCGGCGTAATACAACGCAAACATATCGCCGCCAATGCCGGTGGAAGTCGGCTCGGTCACGTTCAGCGCGGCGGCCATGGCCACGGCGGCATCGGCGGCATTGCCGCCCTTCATCAATATAGAAAGGCCGGCATGGGAGGCCAACGGCTGGCTAGAGGCCACTAGGCCGCGTCGGGTCACAATGGGGGAGCGATAAGAGGTGAAGTTGTGTTCAATGGAAAACATATAGGGAGTTTAAGGTTAGCCGGTAGGTTCGGTCAATCCTAAGTTATTTTCTGTAATCTTTGCCTCTTGCGGGTTTGGGCGTTCGTGAGGATAATCTACCAACTCATTTGACGTTCACAAACCGATTGGAGGTGGTTGCACTCACGGCTAACCTTTACTCTGTCTTTCATTTGTTCACGCTTATCACTTCTTCAGAGGAGAACAAGAGATGAAACGCTTGCAGATTATTTTTTCGGGCACGCTGATTGCCAGCCTCGTGTTGGCGGCGTGCACCCCGGCGGCCACCCCGGAGGCCACCGTTGAGACCGTGAAAGTGTACTCCAGCTTGCCGCTCACCGGCTCCAGCGCTGGTCAAACCACCACCGTCGTTAACGCCATCCAACTCGCCCTTGAGCAACAAACCAATGGTGGTTTGGTATGCGATGGCAAGATCAAGATTGAATACGAATCGCTCGACGACGCCACCGCCGCCGCTGGCCGTTGGGACGCCGCCAAAGAGCAAGAAAACGCCAACAAAGCTGTGGCGGATCCGAACACCGTGGCCTACATCGGCACCTTCAACTCCGGTGCGGCCCGCGTATCTATTCCGATTTTGAATCAAGCCGGCATCGGCATGATTAGCCCCGCCAACACCGCCGACGACCTGACGGCGGGTGCTGAAACGGCGCAATACTACCCGTCCGGCGCGCGCACCTACATGCGTGTGGTGGCCCGCGATGCCTTCCAAGGCGCGTTTGCGGCCAAATGGGCGGCCAAGCTCGGCGCCAAGAACGTGTACATCCTCGATGACACGGAAATCTATGGCAAGGGCGTGGCGGATCAATTTGAAGCCAACCTCGCCGCTAACGGCCTAACCTCCGTAGGCCGCGATGGTATTGACGGCAAAGCCGCTGACTACAAGGCCCTCGCCACCAAGATCAAGGATGCCAATCCTGACCTGATCTTCTACGGTGGTATCACCCAGAACAACGCCGGCCAATTGCTCAAGGACATTCGCGCCGCGGGCATCGAAGCCAAGTTCATGGGCCCCGACGGTATCCTCGAAAGCGCCTTCATTGAGGCCGCTGGCGCGGACATCGCCGAAGGCGTGTACGGCACCATCGCTGGTTCCCCGCGCGCTCTGCTTCCGGAGAAGGGCCAGAAGTTCTTCACGGATTACAAAGCCAAGTACAACAGCGAGCCGGAAGCCTACGCCATTTACGGCTACGAGGCCGGTAGCGTTGTCATCAAGGCCATCAGCACGGTCTGCTCGAAGGACAAGGCCGCCATCCTCAACGCCATGTTCACCACCAAAGATTTCGATGGTGTGCTGGGCAAGTGGTCGTTCGATGCGAACGGCGACACCACGCTGTACTCCATGCTTGGCAATGTGGTGCAAAGCGGCGCATGGGTCGAAGCTCCGGCGGAAATGCTTCCGTAAGCTTGAGTTACCTGTGCTGGCCTATCGCCACTAATTAGTTGTATGTCATGAGAGGGAGTGAAGTGAGGCACTTTGCTCCCTCTCTCGTTATCGGGGCCAGCCCCCACTGTTGTTTGTCTCATATCTCCCGCCCGCGTGGTAACAACGTATGACGAATATCAAAGATAACAAACGTTTACTTCGTTCCCTGTGGATTGTGGCCGCCATTTACTTGGCATTGTTAATCGGCCAACCGGCGGGATTGGACGTTGTAAAAATTAGCGAGAACGTCGCCGCTAACCCCCTGACCATTTTTCAACAACTCATCATTGGCCTGTCCAACGGTGCCATCATCGTCATCATTGCTTTGGGCTACACCTTGGTGTACGGCATTATTGAACTTGTAAATTTTGCCCATGGCGATGTGTTTATGATTGGCGCGTTTACGGCTCTGTTGGCCATCTCGCCCTTTATCATCACCAGCGCGGCGGGTGGTGCAAGCGCTCCACTCTGGGCGGCCTTGTTGGGTTTTATACCGGCCATGGTGCTGTGTGGCCTCCTCAACGCTGGTATTGAGCGGATGGCCTACAAACGCCTACGCAACTCCCCCAAGCTGGCTTCCCTTATCAGCGCCATTGGCATGTCCTTCATCGTGGGCAACATCGGTTTGCAATTGGGCGCGTTTGGCAAACTGGCGCAAGTCGGCCCGGAGTTCGCTTGGTTACGTGTGCTCGGCTCCAATAACGCCGCTCCCAAAAGCTTCCCCACCGTGTTGAGCAATAATAATTTGCTTGGCCCGGATTTTCCCATCCGCCTCACTCAAGCCGATGTGCTGGTGATGGTAACGGCCTTTGTGCTGATGTTTAGCCTGAATTGGTTTGTGCAAAACACCAAGCTGGGCAAGGCCATGCGCGCCACCGCGCAAAATCGGGATGCGGCCGCCATCATGGGCATCAATGTGGATCAAATCATCACGCTCACCTTCCTCATCGGCGGCGCGTTGGCCGGTGCGGCGGGCATGATGTTTGGCTTGTATAACGGCACGGTGGTGTTCACCATGGGCTTTACGGCCGGTTTACGTTCGTTTACGGCCGCAGTCCTCGGCGGCATCGGTAACATCCGCGGCGCGGCGCTGGGTGGCGTCCTCATCGGCATCTTGGCCGCCTTTAGTGACCAATACCTCGCCGTTCGCTGGACGAACGCGTGGGTCTTCCTTGTGTTGGTGCTGGTGATGCTCTTCCGCCCCACCGGCTTACTGGGATCCGAATCGGGAGACAAGGCCTAATGAAGCAAAAGTTTCTCTCCAACGCTGAAATCATCGCCATCAGCCTGATGGGCTTTATTGCCCTGATTGCGGGTGGCTGGTCAGTGATGGTGCTGGTGTGCATGGCTGGTGCCATGGCGGGCGTCAACGCCCCCGCCACGCGTGATGGTTTGCGCCGCGCGGCCATCAACGGCGCAATTTTGTCCATCATCATTGTGGTCATCACCATCTTCCATAACACCGTCATCGCCAGTTTGCCCCGGCAAGAAGATATTCCACCCGGTGCGCAAAACATCCTCACCTATCTCGGCGCCATTCTCTTGGGCGTCATCGTGGCCGTCATCGTCAACTTCATCCGCCAACAAGAGAATCCGCTGGTGCGCCGTTACGGCATGTTAGGCATGGTATTGCTGTTCGCCATCATCTTCCCCTTCTTTGAGCAAGCGGTGCAACTCTTCTGGGCCAACGCCGTCATCGTCTCCATGATTTTCGCCCTGCAAGCCCTCGGCCTCAACATTGTGGCCGGTTACGCCGGCATGTTGGATTTGGGCTACGTGGCCTTCTTCGCCATTGGCGGTTACACCATCGCCCTGCTTAATTCGCCGCACTTTGATTTGAAAGTTTCCTTCTGGATTGTGATTTGGGTGGCCGCCGCCGCCGCCGCTTTCTTCGGCTTTATCCTTGGCCTGCCCGTCATCCCTCTACGCGGAGACTATTTAGCTATTGTTACCCTCGGCTTCGGTGAAATTGTGCCGATTGTGTTCAAGAACCTCGAAGCCGTAAAAATCTACGAACCAATTTCTGAGGTTGTTGCCGCGCTCACGGGTAACCCGAATTTGGCGCTGTGCCTCGTAGGTTGCCCAGACCCAGTGAACCTCACCAACGGCACCCAAGGCATCAACCCCATTGGTCGCCCAGAATTCCCCGGCGTACAATTCCTCACCGGCCAATACATCCCTTGGTACTTCCTAGCTTTATCGCTATTGGTGCTCTCGGTATTCTTTATTAGTCGCTTACGCAACAGCCGCATTGGTCGCGCTTGGGTGGCTATTCGAGAAGATGAACTGGCCGCGCACAGCATGGGCATTAACTTAGTCCGTACCAAACTGGCCGCCTTCATGCTCGGCGCTATGTTCTCCGGCTTCGCGGGCGCGTTCTACGGCTCGTACGTTTCCTTCATCTCACCCGATGCTTTTGACTTTAGCGTTTCTGTGATTGTGCTGTGTATGGTGATTTTGGGCGGCACGGGGAGTATCACCGGTGTGCTGTTGGGTGGCCTCATCATCAAAGTCGCCGATTTGCTCCTGTTGGATAAACTCCAAACGGTGGTGGGCGGTTTACTCCAAGTCACGCTTTTGCAAGGCATTGAAAATCAAGCCATGCGCAACTTCTTGGAAAGCCTGTTCAACGCCAGCCAGTACAAGCTTCTGTTGTTCGGCCTCATCTTGGTGCTCATGATGCAATTCCGCCCGCAAGGTTTAGTGCCGAGTGTTTCGGAGCGTGGAGGCTAATCATGGCAAACCTGCTCGA
>JAEURM010000121.1 GCA_016789245.1 Anaerolineales bacterium | reverse complement strand
CGTTGCTCTGGCGGTAAAGTGAAAGCACGCTCACGCCCTGAAAATCTAGCACTTCCACCGCTTCAGCTTGGGCGTTTACGGCAATGGGCAAAACCAAACGCCGCGCGGCCTCTGCATCGGCGTTTTGCACGGCCTGCGCCACGCCTTCTGTGTTCGCCACCAGCCGCAAAGTTTCTAGCATGGCGCTTTCTTCGCGCACCATCCAATCGGCCGTGAGTGTGGCCGCATCTAGCAACTGCCGGTCAAACCGGTCACGGATAGAATCCACCACGTACTGGCTGATGAGGTACGCGGCGCTGGCCGCAAACACCAAAGCCAACAAAGCAAACGGCAAGATAATTTTGAGCCGCACGGGCATGCGCACGCGGGGCAACTCGGCCACCCGAGGCTTAATAGGGGCATGGCCCTCCACTTGCTGAACGGCACGCTCAATCCACACACTGGTAAACGGTTGGCGCAAAAACACTTCACAGCCTAGCTCTTTGGCGGCCAGCTCACGGCGGATATCGGGAAATTGATTAGTGAGTAAGATGCGGGTGTTGGTATAAGTGCGCCGCACGCGCTGAATGATTTCTAGCCATTGGTTGCCGGGGAAGTGTAAATCCAACGCAATTAAATCTGGCTCCACTTCACCCAGCCACATTAATCCCTCTGCTGGTGAGGTCACTTCAATCACTCGGTCACCACGCGCTGAAAAAAAGTCCGCCAAAGGTTTGGCGGCGCTTAAATCACTTTGTACCAACAATACAGCTCTCGGCATGTTGTAAAGTATAGAAAGCTATTGAAACTTACGGGGTGGGGATAAGTTGGTTATTATTAGTTAACCTTGAACCGCCGGAAGGATAGGATTGGGTAGGTATAATCAAACTAAGGCTGAATTAGGGTTAGCGTCCTGTGATTGTCGAAGGGTGCTGGTTATCGGAAAAGGCTCCTTGCTCGGCAGTTATTTATTGAAAGGCAATTCATGGAAACCACAATCCGCGCTGTAACTGTTTTCCCAGACCGCGCCCGGCTGACGCGGGTGGGCCAAGTGACTTTGGAAGTGGGCGTGCACAAAATTCGGGTGGAAAACCTGCCTCTGAATTTAATGCCGGATTCCGTGCGTGCTTCTGGCAAGGGCACGGCGCGGGCCAAACTGCTGGGCGTGAGTGTGCAGTTTGAACAACTCTTGGAAACGCCGGCCGCTACTGTGCAGGAGCTAGAGAACAAACTGCTGGCCGCGCAAGATGCGGGCGCAGAGTTGGCGGCGCGGCAGGCCATTTTGGAAAAAGAGCAGAAGAATATTGAAGGGCTAGGGGCGCAGAGTGAAATGTTTGTGCGCGGCCTAGTTCTGCGCAACCAAAAGCCGGAGGAGCAGGGCGCTATTTTTGATTTTGTGCGCCAACGCCTGCTGGCCGTACAGGCGGATTTGCTGAAGTTGAGCCGTGAGAAGCGTGAGAACGATAAGGTGATTGATCAGCTTAAGCGGCAATTGCAGGCCCTTGGTTCCGCGCGGCCCAAACAACGCTATGTGGCTGTGGTGGAAGTGGACGTTGTGCAAGCGGGCGAGCTGACGCTGGAACTGACGCATATGGTGACGAACGCCAGTTGGCACCCGCTGTACGATTTGCGCTTGACGACTAATAATTTAGAGGTTAGCTACTTGGCACAAGTGGCGCAACACACCGGCGAAGATTGGCAAAATGTAGCGCTCACGCTCTCCACCGCGCAACCGGCGGTAGCCCTCACCGTGCCAGAATTGCAACCGTGGTACATTGCACCCAAGCCGCCGCCTATGCCCGCTATGCCGGCCGCCGCGCCCCAAGTAGCGCGGGGCCGGATGGCGAAAGCCGCCATGGTGATGGATGAGAGCCAAACTTTTTCTGCTAGCGCACCTGTGCCCGAAGCGGAAATGGAGTATCTGGACGCCGTTGTGTCTGAGAGCGGCGCGGCGCTCACGTATCAACTCACGGCTAAGGCGGATATTCCCGGCAACGGCGATACGCGCAAAGTAACCATTACCACTTTGGCGCTGAAACCCGAACTGGATTACGTGACCGCGCCGCGCTTGCAAGCCGCCTGTTTCCGGCGCGCCAAGCTGAAGAATGAGAGTGCGTACACTTTCCTCCCCGGCCAAGCGCAACTGTTTGATGGTGATGATTACCTAGGCGCTACGCAATTGGAGTTTGTGGCACCACAACAAGAGATTGAACTGTTCCTTGGCGCGGATGAGCGCTTGCGCGTGGAGCGTGAACTGACGCAACGCGAAGTAGATAAAAACTTCTTGGGTGATAAACGCCGCATCCGCTTTGCGTACGTGCTTAAGCTGGAGAACTTGCGGGATGCCGCACAAACCGTGGTGGTGCGTGACCAACTGCCCGTAGCGCGCGATGAGCAAATAAAAGTGCGGCTGGAGAGCGCCGAGCCGCGTGCCACCGAGCATGATGATTTGAACCGGCTGGAGTGGAAGCTCACCCTCGCGCCCGGCAAGCGCGAATTGCGCTATGAGTTCACGGTGGAGCACCCGCGCACGCTGGAAGTGCTGGGCTTGCCGTGACGTTATAATGCATCGGCTGAAGCCGACGCCTGCTACTGTGAAACCCGCTTAAGCGGGTTTGCGAGTTGCCAGCCGTCCATTTCAATGGATGGCGGGGCTAAAAATAAACTTAATGTCATCTCCTAAAGCAACCAAACCACCCGTAGAGCGCGCGTTTTTGGTGGGCATTGAACTGCACCAAAACGAGCATTTATTGGGAATTGAAGACTCTCTCACTGAATTAGCCTTGCTGGCCGATACGGCGGGCCTGCAAGTGGTGGGCGAAACCTACCAAAAGCTCTCCCGCCCAGACCCCAACACGCTGATTGGCTCCGGCAAAGCGGAAGACGTGCGCGCGTTTGTGGAAGAGACGCTGAGCGATGTGGTGATTTTTGACGAGGAGCTTTCACCGCGCCACCAACGTGAGCTGGAAGATATTTTTGGTGAGAGCGTGAAGGTGCTAGACCGCACCGCCCTCATCTTAGATATTTTTGCCCAACACGCGCACACCCGCGAAGGCGCATTGCAGGTGGAATTGGCGCAATACCAATACCGTTTGCCACGCCTCACGCGCGCGTGGACGCACTTGGCCCGGCAGGCAGGCGGCGGTGCGGGCCGTACCGGCAATGGCGGCGTGGGCTTGCGCGGCCCCGGTGAAACGCAGTTGGAAGCTGACCGGCGGGAAATGGGCCGCCGCATCACCCAACTTAAACGCGAGTTAGATAAAGTGCGCGCGCACCGCCAACGGCACCGCGCCCAACGCCAACGGAGCGCCATCCCCGTGGTAGCAATTGTGGGCTACACCAACGCCGGTAAAAGCACTTTGCTTAATACACTCACCGGCTCCAATGAAATTTATGCCGCTGACCAACTCTTTGCCACGCTAGACCCCACCACGCGGCGCGTGCTTCTGCCGGGTAAGCGGCCCGTGCTGTTTACGGATACGGTGGGCTTCATCCAAAAATTGCCCACGGCGCTAGTGGCCGCCTTCCGCGCTACGCTGGAAGAAATCGCCGAAGCCGATTTGATTTTGCATGTGGTGGATGTAACGCACGCCAACGCCCGCCAGCAAATTCAGGCCGTGGAAAAAACGTTGGCCGAGCTGGAAATTCCAGAGATGCCCACGGTGTTAGCCTTCAACAAAATTGATGCGCTCACACCGGAAACGCGCGCGGCGGCGGAAGCGCACTTGGGCGAGTATTTGGAATTGGGCACCTCGCTCTCGGCGCGCACCGGCGTGGGTGTGCCAACATTGTTAGAACGCTTAGAGCATGCGTTATATACCAACTTGTTGCCCATCAACGTGGTAGTGCCGTATAAGCACGGTCATCTCATCTCGTTGTTCCATGAGCAAGGCTTAGTAGAGCAAACGGAACACCAAGAAGATGGCGTACACATGCGCGGCCGCGTGCCAGACCGAATTGCGCCGCGCTTTAAGCCATTTGCGGCTAAGGCCCGCAAGTCTGCGCGTAAGCCAGCCTAAATTTTTCTTTTTTTCGCTTTCTCTTTTAGTATCTCATGTGGCTCAATCAAATCTCCGCTTTCTTCGCTCGTTATAAAGGCCTGTTAGTGCTGGTGGGCATTGCGCTGGTGCTGTTGAATTGGGTTTTGCGTATGCTGGGCCTAGAGTGGCTCACGCCGCAAGATTTGCTTTTGCACCTCGGCGTGGTGCTAGGCTTGTTTGGCATGTTACTCGCTGTGGCGCTGGGGTGAAAGCTCAGCCGCCATCCACCACCCGTATGGCCCCGCCCACTCCGCTTCTGCACGTTAGCAACCTCACCAAATATTTTGGTTCGGTGGCGGCGTTGGAAAACGTGAGCTTTGCCATTGAGCCGGGCGAAGTGCTGGGGGTAGTGGGGCAACGCGGCTCCGGCAAATCCACGCTTTTTCAAATCCTCGGCGGGCAATATCCGCCCACCAGCGGCGAAATAACATTTGCCGGCCAAGCCCTTCAGCCTAAAAGCCCCGCCCACGCGCAAAAGCTGGGCATTGAAATGGTGCACCAAACGCCCAAGCTGGCGGGCAACTTAAACGTGCTCCGTAACGTTTTTTTGGGCCGCGAGTGGGGCTGGGCCAAGCGGTGGGGCATTTGGCCACAAGAAGATAAGATGACGCAGGTGGCACAGACGCTGTTTAGTGAGTTTGAAATGCCACCCGATTTGGTGCATGAGCCAGCCAACCAACTGTCTGCGGAACAGCAACATGTGGTGGGATTGGCGCGCGCGCTGTGCCGGCCTTCACGTTTACTGCTGTTGGATGAAGCGCTGGCCGGTTTGAGCTTTGAACGGCAACAAAAACTGCTCCAGCGCATTCGGGCTTTGGCCGGCCAAAACGTGGCCATCATCATTAGTAGCGATGATCTAAAACACATCTTCGCCGTTACGCACCGGATTTTGGTGTTGTACCACGGGCGGCCCATCACTTTGCGGCGCACGTCTGAAACCACGCCGCGCGAAATTGTGGAGTTAGTAGTAGGTTCCAGCCAGCAAGAGCAAATTACACCCGTTATCTGGGCGCTGGAAAATTATCACGCCGCGCAACAGCAAGCTGAAGATTTACGCCGCGCGCAACAAGCCCTGCGCCAAAGCTTAGAAGCGCAAGGCTCACTCAACCGCCAACTTTTTGAACGCTTGCGTGACCAAGTGAAGGCGTTAGACCAACTGAACTTGGCTTTGCAGGAGGCCAACCGGCGTTTGATGACGGAGCGCGAGGCTGAGCGTAAGGCGTTGGCGCGTGAACTGCATGACCAGATTATTCAGGATTTATTGAGCTACAACTATCAACTGGAAGAGACGGAATCCGAGTTGGGCGATTTGCCGCAACACGATGAGTTGACCAAGATTCGGGGCGGCATTCGGTACGTCATCGGGAGCTTGCGGCAATTGTGCAGTGATTTGCGCCCACCCACCATTGATAGCCACGGTCTGTCAGCGGCCATTCGCTCACTCGCCAATCAATGGTCAGAAACCAACGGCGTACCGGTGGAGTTGGAGATTGATGCCGCGCTGGGCCGCCTGCCGGAGCCGATTGAACTTTCCGTGTTTCGCATTATTCAAGAAGGGCTGAGCAACATCCGCAAGCACGCGGATGCTACGCAGGTGCGGCTTTCACTGCAACGCACGCAGGCCGCCAGCTTGCGCGTGAAGCTGGGGGATAACGGCCACGGCATGAGCGTGCCAGTAGATTTAGCTTCACTTTCAGAACGCAAACACTACGGCTTGGTAGGGATTAGTGAGCGCGTTTCTTTGCTCGGCGGCAGTTTGCAGATGACGGCTCCCCCACGCGGCGGCTTAGAATTGGAGATTGAGATTCCCAGCCCGTATCCTTCGATTGTGAATTGAGGGAGTAGTGGCAGGCAGGCTGGAAACAGCTTCATAAGCTGTAGATAAGGAATTAGACAGCCTACAGACTGTCTAATCGCTGGTATTGGGGTTTTATACAGCCACTGGCTGTATAAAACATAGTTAGCCCGCTAAAGGCAATCATGATGCAAACATTGAGATACTTAATTTGCCAAATCATACTCATCATTAGCGCGTTGGTTCTGACCTCATGTGGCACGAGCCAGACAACTCCTTTTGTTTCAACAGCACCTACACCAGATAATTCAACAATTTCAACGAGTGATGTTCTGATGTTACAGCCTTCTCACACGCCACGAGCAACAAGGACTCCAAAAATTGATCGGGAAACGGTGAGCCCTGTCCCAACTCATACTTTAACGCCGACCTTGGATCTAGCCACTTATACCAACTCTTGGAGTAGGTATCATGGCAAT
>JAEURM010000120.1 GCA_016789245.1 Anaerolineales bacterium | reverse complement strand
TAGGCTGTGACCAATCTTACACCGTTAAGCCGGGTGATAACCTGTTCCGCATTGCGTTGAATCATGGAGTGAAGTTGCAAGAATTGCGTGATGCGAACAATCTCAACGGCACAAACTCGATTCGATCTGGAATGAATTTGTGCATACCGAAGTAATGGTTTGACCTGTGGGAGTTTAGATGATAAACGCGCCAGCAAAAAACTGGCGCGTTTTTTTGTTTTAGCAAGTGATTGGATGATTGAACCTCACGGCCCGGAAACGGTTTGGTAACCGGCGGCCCGCCACTGAACTAGGCCGCCCGCCATGCTGGTGACTTGCGTAAAGCCAGCCGCGCGCAAAATATCTCGCGCTTGCCCACTGCGGTTACCGCTTCGGCACACAATCACAATTTCTTGGTCACGGGGCAATTCACTCAGGCGGGCATTTAGCTCACCCAAGGGAATTAACGTGGTATTTGGAACGTGATACTCATTCCATTCTTCCGGCTGGCGCACATCCAGAATAAAAACACCCGCATCGCGCTTGTTAGCCGCTTCGGCTACGGAAATTTCACGTGGGTAGCCGCCAGCCTGATTCTGTTGCAGGAAATACCAAGCCCCCACCGCCAGCACTATTACGGCCACACCTATCCACAACCACGGTACGCTCATTGGGGCCGCCGTTGAACGTTGGGTTTTACTCTTTGCCATACTAATTTCTCCATCATTGATAGTTTAGTTGCGTTAGCACCCGGCTAACGTTGATTAGCGTATGCCTCAGGTGCCGCCCGGCGCACACGCTGGGGCCGAAGCGGTAACCGTTTGGCCGCCACTGACTTTAGATGCAAACGCGGATAGCTTGCGCTTAACTTTAGGTGAGCCGCACGTGGGGCAGGCCACTTCTTTTACAGCTTGCGGATTACGCACCAACTCTTCAAATTCTTCGTGGCACTTGGCGCATTCAAATTCATACAATGGCATGAGGTTCTTCTTTCAATATAGCGGCCACGCGGCTCAGCTTGGCGTGGGCTTCATCCGCACTGGTTTGTAAGGCGGGGTTAGCTACTATGCCCAACATGGCTAGCAGGTCTACCAAGGCCACTTCTACGCGGTTAGCGCCTACTTGCGCCACCGTAACGTTGCACGGCAAGAGCAGGCCCACTTCTGGCGCGACGGTGAGGGCGCGGTGCGCAAGGCTTGGGTTGCAGGCGCCCAAAATGCGGTACGGGCGGAAATCTACTTCCAGCTTCTTCTTCAACGTGGCTTGCACATCAATTTCCGTCAATACGCCAAAGCCTTCGGTTTTGAGTGCGGCGGTAACTTTTTCCAGCGCTTCTTCTAAGGTGGCGTTCAGCTCTACTTTGAAGCCTAGTTGCATTTCAGTTGTGCTCATGGGCATTTTCTCCTCTATAACGTGCTACGCATCCTTCGACAGGCTCAGGATGCTTCCAGTGTAAGCTTTAATACAAAAGGGTAAACATAATTGTTCGCCGGTTTGCACCATCTGGCAGGTTAGATGCAGAAAAAACCAAAAGGTGACAAATTCTCGGCTCAGGCTGGATATAATTCTTTGCGTATGGAAACTTTGGACGCTGAACGGGAACTATATGAACGCATCCGTGCGGGTGATAAGGCGGCCTGCAACGCGTGTATAGAACTGCACGCGCCAGATGTGTACCGGCTGGCCTTGCGGCTATTGAATGATGAGGCGGAGGCCGAGGATGTGATGCAGGAAACGTTTTTGAATGCCTTCCGCGCGGTGGATGATTTTGAGTGGCGTTCCGGCATGAAGACGTGGCTGTACCGCATTGCCTACAACGCTACGCTGATGCGGTTGAGGCGTAAACAGCCCATTACCGTTTCTGTGGATGCGCCAGAGTTTGAAGCGGAGGTGACGGACGAAGCGCAGGAGTTGCTAGATTGGTGCTGTGTGCCGGAGCGAGATTTTGAAACAGCGGAGGCCCGCGCCGAATTGCAGGCCGCGCTAGAAGCCTTGCCGGAAAAACTGCGCGCCGTTTTTGTTCTGCGGGAGCTGGAAGGTTTATCTACAGAAGCCACGGCAGAGGCGCTGAACATTTCACTGGAGAACGTGAAAACGCGTTTGTACCGCGCACGGCTGTGGCTCCGTGAGCGTTTGGCCCCATACTTCACTGAAATGCGCCGCACCTAATCCCACACAAAAATTAACGCCGTTGGGCCAGCGTTTGCACGTAGGCTTTGGCCCGCTTTTCATCCACGCCGGTGAGTTCACGCAAACGCCTCACGGCTTCTGGCTCATTCCCATCATCCACCACCAAGTGATATAGCTCATGCACCACATTCCACGGCAGTTCAATTTCCCCAGTGCGTGAGTTGGGCGGGTAGGGCGGTGAGGGCATCAGAATTAGTGTCACTGCGAGCCGCCTGTTGCGGTGAATCAGTCTCCTAAAGTTGAGGAGCCTGCTTCGGCGGCGCAGGCCGCCTCGCAGTGACATGCCTACAAACCAATTAACTTCCTCGCTGATAGTTAGGCGCTTCGCGCGTAACCATGATGCTGTGCGGGTGGCTCTCAATCAATCCGGCGTGGGTGATGCGCGTGAGCCGTGTTTTGCGCCGCAAATCATCTAGCCGCGCCGCGCCCGCGTAGCCCATGCCAGAGCGTAAGCCGCCCACTAATTGATACACCGCGTCGCGGAGCATGCCTTTGTACGCCGCAAGGCCTTCCACACCCTCCGGCACCAGTTTATTGCCCTTGCCTTGGCCGCTGGCGTATCTATCTTTACCTAAACCCTGCATAGCGCCCAAACTGCCCATGCCGCGATACTCTTTGTAGCGGCGGCCTTCATACAACACCACATCGCCGGGCGCTTCTTCCAGACCGGCCAGCAAACTGCCCAGCATCACTACTTCCGCGCCCGCCACCAGCGCCTTCACAATATCACCACTGTACTTAATGCCGCCGTCCGCAATCACGGGCACATCTTTCGTTTGCGCCGCGCGCGCACATTCAAAGATGGCCGTTACCTGCGGCATGCCCGCGCCGGAAACAATGCGCGTCGTGCAGATGGAGCCAGCACCCACGCCCACCTTCACCACATCCGCGCCAGCTTCAATCAGCGCCAACGTGCCTTCTGCCGTTACCACGTTACCGGCCAGCACCGGCAATCTGGGCCAGCCGTTTTTGATTCTTTGCACTGCGCGCAGTACGCCCGCCGTGTGGCCGTGAGCGGTATCCACCGCTACCACATCTACGCCGCGCGCCACCAACGCTTCCACACGCGCTTCTAAATCTGGGCCTACGCCCACCGCCGCGCCCGCCAGTAAACGCCCGCGTTGGTCTGTAGATGCGTTCGGGTAATCGCGCTTCTTCTGAATATCCTTCACGGTGATGAGGCCTTTGAGTACGCCCGCTTCATCCACCAGCGGCAGTTTTTCAATGCGGTGCTTCTGTAAAATTTTCTGTGCTTCATCCAGCGTTGTACCCACCCGGGCTGTGATGAGTTCTTGCCCTGTCATCCACTCATGCACCGGGCGGTTCAAGTCTTCTTCGGAGGCAAAGCGCGTATCGCGGTTGGTGAGGATGCCCAGCAATTTGCCGTTGCTCGGCTCGGTCACCGGCACGCCGCTGATGCGGAACTGCTCCATTATGGATTCCGCTTCGCGGAGCGTGGCCGTGGGCGGCAGGGTGACGGGATCCACAATCATGCCGCTCTCAGAACGCTTCACTTTCTCCACTTCACCGGCTTGCGCTTCAATGCTCATGTTGCGGTGGATAATACCGAGGCCGCCCTCACGTGAGAGCGCAATCGCCAGCCGTGCTTCGGTTACCGTATCCATCGCGGCAGAAATCAGCGGGATGTTCAGGCACACGCCATCCGCTAGCCGCGCGCTCACATCCACTTGGTCTGGTAGAACTTCGCTGTAGCCGGGTACCACCAGCACATCATCAAAGGTGAGGGATTCAAAGGTATCAAAAAGTTTTTCGTTCATATTGGCTCCTGAGATGCAAAACACCCGGCCTGCCAAGAAGCCGGGTGCGCGTAAAAGTACGTGCGTAATCGTTGGCCGCTGGTGCGGCGGCAACGTGGGATGTATGAAGTGACAAGAATCATAGAAGGATTATAGCAATTGTTGATTTAGAACAAGACTGACACCGGCTCGGCCTGGCCCCTTCTCCCAGCGGGAGAAGGGTTGGGATGAGGGCGAGTTGGCGGCATTTACTCGGCCTATGCTCATTCAACGCCACGCGCTCTCCCTCACCCGGCGCTTCGCGCCGCCCTCTCCCGCAAGGAGAGGGCTGGGCCGCATCTGGATTTAGCCAGCGCCAACTGACCAAGAAACTCAGTGCCTAAAATGTCTCACACCTGTCACCACCAGCGCCATGTCCGCCGCGTCTGCTACGGCTAGCGTCTCAGCATCGCGCACGGAGCCGCCGGGGTGGGCAATGGCCGTAATGCCGGCTTGGGCCGCCAATTCCACTGAATCTCGAAACGGGAAGAACGCATCCGAGGCCAGCACTGCGCCACGTGCTTGCTGGCCTGCACGCTCCACGGCCAAGCGCACACAATCCACGCGGTTGGGTTGCCCGCCGCCAATGCCCACGGTGGCCGTGCCCTGCGCCAGCACAATGGCATTGGATTTCACATGCTGGCAAGCCACCCACGCAAACTTCAGCGCGGCCCATTCTTCGGGCGTGGGCTCTCGTTTGCTTACTACTTTCCACTCACTACTTTCTGGATCCCCCATGTCTAAATCCTGCCTTAACAACCCACCCGTAATTGTTCGCAATTCATAACGCGGCTGAATTTCTAGTGTGGGCATTTCTACGAGGCGGCAGTTTTTCTTCTTGGCTAAAAGCTCACGCGCTTCGGGCGAAAAGGCGGGCGCGGCGATGCACTCCACAAACAGCTCCTCCAGCGCGGCGGCGGTTTCAGCATCAAACGGGCGGTTGCTGGCAATTACGCCGCCAAACGCAGAGCGCGTATCACAAGCAAAGGCGGCGCGGTATGCATCTACTAATTTTTCTGCAGAGGCCACGCCGCACGGTGAAAGATGCTTGACGATGCAGATGCTGGGTGCTGCGTAGCTCACGGCACACCGCCACGCGGCATCCAAATCTAAGAGATTGTTGTAAGAAAGTTCTTTGCCCTGAAGCACCATGCCGCCCAACGGCCCGCCACCCGGCGTAAAGCTGTACAACGTGGCGCTTTGGTGCGGATTCTCTCCATAACGGAGTTGCTGAACGGGGAAAATTGTTATTGGTAATTGGTGATTGGGGTCAAGATATTGCGTAATCGCCGCATCATATTTGGCCGTCATAGCAAAGCCTTTTACGGCCAAGCGCCGCCGCAGTTCATCGCTCGCCCCTGCCTGCAATGAACTCAGCACCAAATCATAATCAAGAGGGTCACACACCAACGTCACGCGCTCATGGTTTTTGGCCGCCGCCCGGATGAGTGTGACGCCGCCAATGTCTATATTCTCAATGGCCTCCGCCAGCGTTACGCCCGGCTGGGCAATGGTTTCTTCAAATGGATATAAATTGCAAGCCACCAAATCAATAAAATCCAGATTCAGCCGTTGCAAATCGGCGCGGTCATTTTCAAGGTTGCGGGCCAGCAAGCCGCCGTGAATGGCCGGGTGCAAAGTCTTCACGCGCCCGCCGAGAATTTCCGGCGAGCCGGTGTACTCACTCACTTCAGTCACGGGCAGGCCGCTATCCCGCAAAAGTTTGGCCGTGCCGCCGGAGGCAATCAACTGCCACCCCAGCGCCTGCAAGCCGCGCGCAAAATTTACTAAACCAGTTTTATTGTGAACAGAGAGTAAAGCTTTCATATTTTGTGTGTTGGAGAAAAAGAGAATTGGAGGATTGGAGAATTAAATTCTCTGAGCCTCCAATTCTCACACTTTCATTTTGATGGCCTTCACTAAACTTGGCCCAGCATAAACCAAGCCGGTATAAATTTGGATGAGCGTGGCACCAGCGTCTAACTTGGCTTGAGCGTCCGCCGCGTTCATGATGCCGCCCACACCAATAATGGGCAGGGCGGTGCGGCGGGCAAGATAATGAATCACTTCGGTTGAGCGGTGAGTGAGCGGCGCACCGCTGAGGCCGCCCGCCAACGCTTGCGCGGCCTGTGGCAAATTCGCGCGGCTTACAGTGGTGTTGGTGGCAATCAGGCCATCAATCTCCAACGCCGTTACCACAGCCAGCACTTCATCTAAATCAGCTTCAGATAAATCGGGCGCAAGTTTCACCAGTAGGGGCACACGCGGTGAGAGCGTGTTGCGGGTGTTTACCACTGCCCGTAGCAAGCCTTCCAAGTACGTGCGCGTTTGCAATTGGCGCAAGCCGGGCGTGTTGGG
>JAEURM010000011.1 GCA_016789245.1 Anaerolineales bacterium | reverse complement strand
GCCGCTGGGCGTGCGGGCGCGGGGCGTTTTCAGCTTCAGTTCTGGCAACAAATTAAATGTTAGGCGCACCCGCTCCATTGGGCATTCAATGGCCGTTACGCACACTTCGCCATCGCCTTGCGCGCCGTGCCCATCCCCCACAGAAAACAGCCCGCCCGGCACCGCAATAGGCAAATACAGCGTACTGCCCGGAATCAATTCCTTGCAATCAATATTGCCGCCCGTCACGCGCGGTGGCACAGAGGAATGCCAGCCGGCCTCATCCGGTGGCATGCCCATCACCCCCATAAACGGGCGCAGTGGCACAGTGTGGCCCAACTGGTTGCGGGCCACGCCGTTAGCGGCATCCAAGCTCCACACCATGAGTTGCTCCTCACCCGTTGTGCCCAGCCGCTTGTGAACGGGATGATCCCAACCGCCCACAAACGTCCAGCCCCACGCACCCGGCTCAATGGCCTCAATCGTCACGGCCAGCGTCATCCCCGGCTGAGCGCCTTCAATGGCGATGGGGCCGCACATGGCGTGGCCGCCATCGCGGCCCTCGGGTTCACGCGGCTCAAACTTGCGGCGCGGCGTGCCATCCAAGCGTGGGGCTTCCAAGCCCCAACCGGCATCTAGTGTGCCGTATTCCACCGTATCGCCGGGCGCAATCGTCAGCACCGGCTCTAATTCACGGGAAAATTGGCCGTGTAAATTCCGCCGCTCCGGTTGAATGTGGTGTAGCGCCATTTCAGCTCCAAATAAAAACGCCCGTTCATCCATGAGGACGAAAGGGCGCTTCCGTGGTACCACCTCAGTTTTACCTCACCCTAGCCCGCTCCTAAAAGGAGCGGGGAGTTTGGTAACACTCAACTGGCTATATCGGGCCGCCCGCACTGCTCTACTCCACCAAGTGGTTCTGCAGTGAACTCGTGGGTCACGTTCAGCGTTTTGGGCTGTGGGGGCTTCCAGCCAAGGCCCGCCGTCTCTATCAGCCGCCAACCGCTTACTCTTCCCAGTCAACGTTGGTTCTCAATTTCGTGTGATTATAACCGCGTGCTACAATCTTGCCAACATTTTTTGGAGATAACCATGGCCAAAGCAACCAACATTCAACAAATTTTTGACGCGATGCCCAAACGCTTCTCAGCGGAAAAAGCGGGCGAGTTAAGCGCCAGCGTGCAATTTGATTTAACCGGCGAGGGCGGCGGGCAATATTACGCGAACATTGCTAATGGCCAATGCCAAGTGGCGCAAGGCACCACCGCTAACCCAACTATGGTACTCACCGCCGCCGCATCGGATTACATCGCCATGATTAACGGCGAACTCAACCCAATGCAAGCCTTCATGCAAGGCAAAATCAAAATCAAAGGCGATATGGGCGCGGCGATGAAACTGCAATCGCTGTTTCAATAAACGCGGCCGTTGCTGGGCATTCATTCGCGCGTTTCCGATTTTCTACAGAGACTTTCGTACAGAATCACCTAGCCCGGTTCCGTTGACGCGCCTAGCTCGGCCTGCTAGACTCTCGGCATGTTCACCAACCGCCGTACCACCACTACCAATTTTGGCACTAGGTAAGTGTGGCGGCGCGGCACGTTTATTCAACCTTAGCCCCGGCCACCCGCTGGGGCTTTTTTATGAATACAGCGCGGTAATCAACACGAATTACACAAATTTCACGAAGGTCGAGTTTATTTCGTGTAACTCGTGAAATTCGTGTGCAAAGGAAAAGATGCATGAGTACCATTTCACCCGATACGCCCGTTTACAACCTGCCACCCGCCAATTTGGTGCCGGTGGGTGACTATCTCAACCAACTCGCCACCATCCCACCCTCGCGCATGTTCCTCATCAACAAAAGCTTGACCGTGTACAAGCAAAAGTACCCGGAAGGCAAAACGTTTGATGCCTCCCAAGGCGATGGCGGCGCGAGTTTGCCCGGCGTGCCAAAAGAAGTGCTTGAGCGCGCCTACCAAATGCAACTAGAACATGGCACGGCGTATGATATGCCGTTTGGCACAGAAGCGTACCGCAAAGCTGTGGCCGAAAAGTATTGGAAGCTAGACGCCGCCACTGGCCTCGGCCCGGCTAACGTCATCGGTACACAAGGCGGGCGCGATGCGCTGGTGAAGGCCTATCAAGCCATGATGGCGCTGGGCCACGGGCGCTTGGGTGATTTAGTGATTGTGAGCCGCGTGCCGTGGATTAGCTACAACTGGGGGCCGTACGGCGTGGGCGCGAATGTGCTTCTCGCGCCCGGCCATGCGCACGAAGGCTGGGCCTATTCCGAAGATGCCATCCGCGAGTGCGTGAACTTTGCCGCGCGTGATGGGCGCAAGATTGCGGGCCTCGTCATCACCAATCCCGATAATCCCACCGGCCTCACCATCACCGTGGAAAAACAAGTGGCGCTGGCCAAAGCGGCGCTGGCGGCGGGCGTGGCCTTTGTGCTGTTTGATTGGATGTACCACTACGTGACCGATGAACAGCCGATGAACCTAAACACGTTTGTTCAGCAGTTTGAGCCGGAGGAACGTAAGCGGCTGATGTTTTTGGACGGCATTACTAAATCACTGGGCGGCTCCAACATCCGCAACTGCCATTTGATTGCGAGCGATGAAGTGGTGAAGTTCACAGTGGCCCGCGCCTCGCACAGCGTCATTCCCAGTTACTTCTCACTGGCGGTGGCGCAGGCGGCATATGAAATAGGCTTTGAGCAAGCCGCCCGTACCATTATTGAACCCACCAACGCCAGCCGCAGAGTACTCAAAGACTTTTTGGTGGAGCACAACTTCCAGCACATCTTGGGCAAAGGCTACTATGCGTTTATCAATGTAGGCCAGTGGCTGAAAGCTAAAGGCTGGAAGGATAGCGAACAATTCGGCCAATACTTGGCGGAGCAACATGGTTTGGCCGTAGTGCCCGGCATCTATTTCTCAGAGTACGGCGCAGATTGGATCCGCTTCTCTTACGCCACCCCACCGGAGCGCACCCTCGGCGCGGCCCAACGGCTGGTGGAAGGGTTGGCGGCGCTCAATAACTAATAACCATTACTCGTTATTGGTTATTGAGATGGTTCATAAAGTTTTAGCTTACATCACCCGCCGCAAGAACACGCCGTTGCTGGTGTTTGAACATCGTGACCAAGCCGAAGCGGGCATACAAATTCCGGCGGGGACGGTGGAAGATGGCGAAGCGATGGAAGCGGCGTTGTGGCGCGAAGTACTGGAAGAATCCGGATTGAAAGCTGGGCAGTTGCGGCTGGTGTGCAAGTTAGCAGAATTTGAATCGCAAGAGTGGCAAACGGTGCGCCACGTCTATCATTTAGCCGCGCTGGATGAATTACCGGAAGCTTGGGCGCACAGCGTGCGCGGCGCAGGCGATGATAAAGGCTTGGTCTTCGTCTATCGTTGGGAAACATTGCCGCTTAAAATAGAACTCGCTGGCTCACAAGGCCGCTGGCTGAACGAAATTACGAAAGGAGCGAAGTGACGGATACCTTCCTGTGTTTCCTTCATTTCCTTACAAATCATGCTTATCTCTTCTATTGATCATCTCCACCTCACCGCCCCACACGGCGCGGATGAACAAACCCGCGAGTTCTACGGCGGCGTACTGGGCCTGAACGAAATTGAAGCCCCGGCGGCCCTGCAAGCGCGCGGCGGCGTGTGGTTTGAGTGTGGGCGCACCAATTTGCATGTTGGGCCGGATGAGCGCTCCACTAGTTATTTTGCCTCTTTCCAAGTGGCTAGCGCGGCCGCGCTGAAAGAAGCGTTGACCCAAGCCGAGGTGCGCGTGGAGGAAGAGCAATCACTAGAGGGCGTTGAGCGGCTGTACTGCCGTGACCCTTTCGGCAACCATTTGGAATTTATTGAGAACGCCTTTGCTTCGGGCGGCGCAAAAATGCAACCCGCCGCCACTCAAAATTGGCTGGCCCAACCCAACTTGGTAGAAACGTATTCCACTGCCGCTGGCTCGGTGGAGCGCGTGGCCTTGAGCGCGGATGGCCAATGGTTAGCCGCTGGCACTGCCGTAGAAAATGAGCGGGGCACGCACAAGCCCGGCATCAGTTTATGGCACTTTGGGCAAATGAGTGAACCCGAAGTGGAAATTGAACTTTCGGCTTCCACATGGGAATTGGCCTTCTCGCCCAGCGGGCGTGAGTTGGTATGCTTAGCGCAAGATGGCAGTTTAGAAACTTGGCGTGCCGATACGGGCGAATTCGAGAATGACCAATTTGTGGAATTGAGTGAAGACCCCAGCGGCTTGGCTTATTCTGATAATGGTGGCCTGCTGGCGGTGGGCACCGAAGATGTAGTGGAAGTGTACCGGCCCGGCTTGGAGCCGCTCGTTACCATCCGGCCCCAACTGGGTGAAATTAACGCGGTAGCGTTTGACCCGAACGCCATGCTCGCCATCTCCGGTGAAGCGTTGCGGATTCAACTGTGGCAAATCCGGCCCGTACAAAGCTCTTCATGGGAACTGCTCGGCCACGCCTCATCCGCCATCATTCTGCGTTTCTGCCCCAGCCATCCGTTTTTAGCCGCCGTTACTGAACACGGCCAAGTTTTACTGTGGGATGTGAATGAAGGGCCAGAAACACCACGCACTTTGGGCGGCGAGATGAGCGGCGCAGAAGCTTTAGCCTTCAGCCCGGATGGGGAAGTGTTGGCCTGTGGTGATGATGCTGGCAACGTTTGGCTATGGAATTGGCAAGCCGAAGCCGTCATCGTTCAGATTGAGAATAATTCGCCCGTCACCACACTGGCCTTTTCGCCCAACGGCTCACAACTGCTGGTGGGCAGTGAAGATGGCCGCGTGCGGGTTTATCAAGTACGTTAATCGCGAAACCCCGATGGCCACGAAGCTCACTGTGAAAACTTCGTGGCCCTTCGTGTTCTTAGTGCCTTCGTGGTAAATCCGTGTGTTAGGAGCAGTATGTCCTTTTCCGCTTCCAAGTTCGCCGAAAAATATTTACTCGCCCGTGAGGCCGCGCTTAAGGCGCAATTCAAAAACGGCACCTCCGGCTGTGAAATTGAACTCAACATTTTAGATGATGATTTCAAGCCGGTGCTGACCGTAGGCACCGGGCCAGACCAGCAAAGTTTTATTGACCATTTAATGGGCCATGAAATTCCGGGCTGGCTGAGTGACCGCGCGCAACGCGAAGTTTTTCACTGGATGATTGAGTGGGCCACCAAGCCTTACTTCTCCGCTACCGGCGCAGTGTATGAACAACGCTTGCTGGAAGCCTCATTGCTGAATGCGTTGGCGAAAGCGGGCCGTGAATTTGGCAAGCGGCTGTACGCGTGGCATGGCAACCTGCTCTATCCCATTCAGGTGGGGCATGACTCTATTCCCGGCGGCTGGAACTTGGCCAAGCAACGCTACCTGCGCAAATGCGTGGATATGTACGGCGGCGCGCTGGCCACGGCGGGCATCCACGCCAACATCTCTTTGCCAGAGCCATTGCTGAGTTGGGATTTTATGCATCTAACGCCGGGCGAACGCGGCGATGCTAACGCACACTTGGATGATTACAAAAACCGCGTGTACATTGAAGCCACGCGGCTGATGCGGGCATTTGCCGCGCTCTTCATTGCTACCAGCGCCTCCACGCCGCTGAAAGCCGAATGGCACAGTGGCCAGCCTGCCGTTGTTCTCACCGATGTAGATTCCAATCGTAACTACACCTTCCCTAACCCTGAGACGCTGGATATTCCGTATCTCTACCGCTCTCACGATGAATACCTGCGCCTGAGCTACGATTTGGTGCGGCGCGGCGTGCGCTTTGGCAACAACAACTGGACGCCAGTGCGCGCCCGTTCTTTTGCTGAGCCGGTGGAGAGACTCATCACCACCACTTCTGACCAACTGCACGCCATTTACCACCGTGGGTTGTATGCGGCGGGTGAAAGCACCTCCATGGAAGATATGGCGCAACAGATTGAACGCGAGAATTTGTTGGCCCGCATCAACATCCCTATGGCGCGCGTAGAAATCCGCACGGATGAAGGCGGCCACTCACTGGAGCTGGATATTGCCAATCTCACGCTCAAAGAATTGCTGTTGATCCAGTTTTACGCTGACCCAGCGTTTGCCCGCGCCTTCCGCTATGACCATGAAGATTTGGCGCGCGCGCGCCGTAACGAAGCTGAGGCCGCGCACCACGGTTTGAAAGCTGAGATTGAAAATCCGTTTACGGGCAAACCAGTAGCTATGCGTGATTTTCTGCGCTGGACACTGGAGCAACTGCGCCCCCTGGCCGAAGCGTTGGGCCTATGGCCGCAACTGACGCCGCTGATTGAAATGGCCTCCGGCGCGCCGAATACCGCTGAGAGGCTCAGAGAAAAGATAAAGAAAGAGATAAAGCAGGGCGATGTAGTGCCGGTGGAATTGCTCAAGCAATTGGCGATGGAGCGCGAGGCGCAAGTGAAGCGTGATGCAGAAACGATTGCGGCCTCCGTGGGCTTGCTGGGCGAAGAAGCCGTGAAGGTGCGTGAGTTTTTGCAACGCGCGCGCGATGATGTGCGCCAACATGACCCGCAAGCGCCCATTCGCTTCCGCCCGCGCGCCGATATGGCGCTGAGCGCCCAGTACGCCGATAAGACCAGCGAAGTGCTAGATTTGGCGCAACAACTGATTCGGATTCCCTCCGTCACCAACTGCCCGGAAGAGCGACTGGATGAAGTGTTCCGCGCGGCCACGTTGGTGTTTGATTACTTACGCGATGCGGGTTTAGAAGTGACGTACTTTAACCAAGGCAAGTATCCGGCCATCTTTGCGCACTTCCCCGGCCAAGCCGCCGCGCCCGTGATGCTGGGCGGCCACTTTGATGTGGTGCCGCCGGAGCCGGATGATATGCAATTTGAGCCACGCATTGAAGGAGATTATTTGTGGGGGCGCGGCGCGGCGGATATGAAAACCGTGGTAGCCACCTACATGGTGTGGATGAAGGATGCGTTCAAAGCGGGTGGCCCCTTCCCCGGCGTGAATTTACTGTTGGTGGGCAATGAAGAAAATGGCGAGAGTGAAGCTTTTGGCACGCCGCACGTTCTAGCGGAGCTGGCCAAACAGCACAACGGTTACGGGCCGAAGCTCTTCATTGCTGGTGAGCGCACGGGTGAAAAAGGCCACGAGCTGATGGGTGAAATTTGTATTGAGAACCGGGGCGTGATGCGGTTTGAAGTGATTGCGCGCGGCGTGCGCGGCCACACCGGCGTGCGCGGCGTACAGGCAGATTTGGGTGAGCGGCTGTTCCAAGCGCGGGCGGCATTGGTGGAAATTTTCCAGCAACATCTCACGCTCAAAGGTGAGAACGGCTGGCAATCTCAATACCGTTTCCCGTTCTTCACAGCGGGCCAACCCGGCGTTTACAACGTTACGGCTGATTTTGGCTCATTGGGCATAGAAATCCGCTCTATCCCCCAAGATGATTTGAATGTGATTGCGGCCAAAGCGCGCGCGGTGTGTGATGAGATGGGCTTGGAGTTGAACATCCCCGTGAATGAAGGCGGCGTAGCCTGTGACCCGCACAATCCATATTTGCACCACCTGCAAGCCGCTGTGCGTGAGACGTTTAATCAAGAGCCTATCATCGGCAAGAAGTTACCGGGCAGTAGTGCGCGGTTTGCGCCCGGTGGGCAGGCGGTGGTGTGGGGTCAAAGCGGCCTCGGCCCGCACGCCAAAGATGAGCGGCACTTCATCCCCAGCATTGATGGCTACTACAAAGCGTTGGTGGCGTTGGGGAAACGATTAAGTTGAAGTTATTGCAGACTGCGCGGGTCTTAAAGACCTGTGGTCTATAAACGTTTAACGGGTTTGCAAAAACAGTAGCTCAGGCTTAAAAGCCCGAGCTACTTACTGGCTATCTATTCAAGATGAACGCAGTTAACGCTGATATTCTCTTGCTCATCATCGTAATTTTAAGTATCACTATTCTACCGTTTGTCTTCTTGTATATTTACCAAACAATTAGAAACCAACAACTCAAGCGCCAATATCAAGTCATCGCCGCACAAGCTGGATTGAGCTACCAACCTGGCCCGGAGTGGTGTCCCCATCAAATTGTAGGCATCTACCGCGGGCGAGAATTTTCATTGCACGGATTGGCCCAGCCGCGCTTTCAAGCCAGTTGGCTCTTCAAGTTCTTCACTAACACCATGCTAGACCCGCGGTGGGAGCTAGAGATTGTTCCCGTGCGCATCAAGCTTAAATTAGCCAATAAAGATTTTGTAACCCTAAAGCTGGTAGGCCGGAATTGGCTGGGCGCACTCCTTAACTTTGAAGCTCAGTCGCAATTTGAGCGGTTATTTTTGGTTTCACTAAATCCAGAAAACTTCAGGGATATGGTGCTAAATAAGTCAATTAAGGCCAAACTCATGCAAACCAAGCGCCCCTTTAGTATGAGCCTTGAAAACTACGAGTTGGCTTACGAGCAAGGTGAACCATTAACCGACGCCGCTACAACTTTAGCCCTCTTTGAATTATTGAGCGATATTGGTGATAGAGTTGAAGCCTTACAAGGCATTGAAGTTCTGCAAAAAACAAAATAGCGCAGACTTGAAGCCTGCGCTACTCATTTATAACGATGAAGATTTTCTACTTCAACTCCAACCTTACCATTGGCAATAACAACTCTTGGCCGGAGATGGTGCGGACGCGGATGTTTTCGCCCACGCGCTCACCGAGGGCGTAGTGTTGCGGGGCGTCGCCTTCAAAGCGCTCCACAATCGTTTTGCTGATAATATCCGCGCGGTCAGCCACGCAAATCACCACAAAAGTTTCATCATCCGGGCGGCCCAAAAAGTCATCCGGGCGGCCCAAGGTGTTCAGCACGCGGTTCAGCATCAGCGCCGTGTAACGCACTAAATCTGTGCCCGCTAATAAACCATATTGGTCTCGGAATTCACGTAAATGCCGCAAGCGGAATTCTAAAACGGCTTTATCTTTTTGCTGGCGGGCGGTGGCCATTTCTTCACGGGCTACGTTGCCGGTGGGCAAGCCGGTTTGTGGGTCATTCAAATTCTCGCGCTGGGCGCGGAGCACTGCGTTTTGCACGCGCAAGTACAGCTCTTCCAAATCAAACGGCTTACTAATGAAATCATCCGCGCCGAGTTGCAAACCAGTAAGCCGGTCCATCTTCTTGTTACGTTGCGTAAGGAAAATGGCGGGGATGTAGCGGGTGCGCGCGCTCTGGCGGAAGCGCGTGAGCAAGGAAAAACCATCTGTATCCGGCAGACCCACATCCAACAGCATTAGGCTGGGGAGCACTTCCCGCACGCTTTGCATGGCGCTGGCCCCATCCGGCGCGATGGTAACTTTGTAACCGCGAGAGCCGAGAAAGAGCACCAGCATTTGGGCAATTTCTTCGTTATCTTCAATGATGAGTAAACGTGCTTCAGTCATAGTCAATCTCCACCCCCAACAATACCGCAACTTGGGACAGCCGAACAGTTAGATTTAGATGGAAAATTTTGGGGAATTTGCTCTTGGTTTTGTCATCCTGAGCGCTAACGCCGAGCTTGAAAATTTGTTTTCCCTTATCGCGCGAAGGATATTTTTGGGCCAAGCTAAAGACTCTTCGCGCGACGCAGACTTGTAAAATCAAGGCAGCGCGTTCGCGCTCAGAGTGACATTACGCCGCCGAAAGTGAAGCGCGGCGTTTTTGCCGTGCGGCAAGGCTGGCGGCCAGTAGCAGTGGAAACAACGTTAGCCCTAAACCCACCCAGGCAATTAAGGCGTAGCCCGCCGAAGCGAACAACAAGCCACTACTGAGACTGCCAGAAGCCGAAATGAGATTGATGAGCAAATCGGTACTGCCCTGCCCTTGGCTTCGTTCGGCGGGCGTGAGCGTATCTGTTAACAAAGTTGCGCCAGCCACATAACAAAAATTCCAGCCGAGGCCCAAGAGCAGGAGCGCGGCGCCAATTATCCATGTATCTGTGGAGAGTGGCGCGAGCAAACAGGCCAAAATGGTAAGCGCGGCGCCAGCGCCAATTACCGGCGCGCGGCCCCATCTATCTACTAACTGGCCGCTGAAAATTGATGGGCCAAACATACCCAAGGTGTGCAGTGAAATTACAATGGAAATATCACCCAAGCCATGCTGATGACCGCGCATGTGCAGGGCCGTCATAGACATGAGCATCACCATCACGGCCTGCCCTAAAATCATGGCGGCCAGCGCGGTTTGCACGGCGGGCAAACGCAGGAGTTCGCCCCAGCCGCGCGTGGGCAGAATTTCGATTTGTTGGCTCGCTTCGTGCGCGGCCAGCGTGCGGCCAATATCACGCGGGTCTGGTGAGAGAAATAAAAAGAGCAATAAGGAGCCCAGCGCAAACAACGCGGCGCTAGCAAACCACGGCCCCGCCAGTTCGGGCGCGCCAAGGGATTTGGCGAACTCACCCATGGGGCCAACAATGGCTGGGCCAAGCACGGCGCCTACGGTGCCGCCCAACACCACACGGCTAATGGCGCGGCCACGCTCGGCGGTGAGGTGCATTTCGGCGGCGGCGTAACGACCTAAATCTCCGGCGGCGCGAGACGCGCCCATGAGGGCCAAGCCGAACAAAAACAGCGGGAAGGACGCCATCAGCACGGCCGCACCCGCCAGCAGTGAACCCGCAATTCCAATGATGAAGCCCAAGCTCAATCCTAAACGGCGGCCAATGCGCTCCATTAGGCGGGAAGCGGGATACGAGGCCAGCGCCCCGCCCAACATGTAAATGGCGCCGGGTAAACCGGCCAAACCTTTGGCTTGGCTAAGTGAATCACCCACGATGGCGGCGATGGTGTTGCCGGCGATGTAGCCGGCCGAGCCGAGGCTGGTGCTAAAAAACAGAAGCCAGACTAAGCGGCGAACAGTGGCGGGAGGGGTCATTCGTGCGCGGCTTCGGCGCTTTCCATGCGTTCACAAATGCGGCGGAGGGTGCGCCACTCACGCCGGGCACAGAAAATCTCCGCTAAGCGGGCTAACGTTTCGGGGTTGGCCTCAGCATGATGTACATATTCGGTGTAGGCACGCGCGGCTTCATCATCCATGCGGCCCGTTTTGAGGAAGCCGTTCACTTGTTGCTGATTGAGCGGCTGAGGCGGCATGGGGGCTGTTTGCGGGCGTTTGAGGTTCTGTGTAGTGGGAAGCGGTGGCCCTTGGGCCGCGCGGTGAATGGCGGCAATAAAATCTTCGGTGGTGAACGGCTTAAGCAAGTATTGAAGTGCGCCAGCCGATTGTGCCCGCGTTTGGCGCTCCGGCTCACCATCGACTGACATGATGATGCACCGTGTGCGTGGACTGATGCGAGCCAAGGCTTTGATGGTGGAAATGCCATCCATATCCGGCATGTGATAATCCATCACGGCCACATCCGGTTGCATCTTGCGCGCCATTTCCAACGCTTCTTGGCCATCCCGCGCCACGGCCACCACTTCAAATTCAGTTTCGTAGGTCAACATCGCTCGCACGTTCCGGCGGAACTCCGGCGAATCATCAGCGATGAGCAAGCGCAATTTACTACTCATAAGTTAGGTGTGGTAACGGCCTAGCAAATGGCGGGCGAGGGCTAAAGCCGAAGCCGGCTCGGAGAAAGACGCGTCGCGGCGCAAAGAGTGGCCCGCGGCCACGCCAAAAGTCATCTTTAGTAGTTCCAGCGCGGCCGGGTCATATTCAAACGCCGCACACACATCACAGCGCCACGCTGGAAAATTTGGAATCAGCACTAGATGCGCGCCTAGCCAATGCGCCAAAGTAGCCGGCCGAAAATGGTATTGGCCGGTGTGGCAACGGTCGCACATCCAAGTGGATTCAGAATGGTTCATTAAGGTGTGCTCGCACTCGCATAATCATGGTGTGGCACCCATTGCAAGGCTTCTAGTGGCCAGTACACCACTACGGCGCGGCCAACTAAAAATGAACGTTGCAGAGTGCCCCAGCTATGTGAGTCTGAAGAGTTGTTCCGATTATCCCCTAAAACGAAAAACTCGTCAGACTTAAGCGTCCAAGAGCCTTGGTAATGCGGCTGGCTAGCAATGTACGGCTCTTGCAGAATTTCTTGCTGGCCATCTACCCGCGTCACGGTGATAACGCCATTATTGATATTCACCGTTTCGTTGGGCAAGCCAATCACGCGTTTGATGAAATCGCGTTCGGTGCCCAGCGGATAGTGAAACACCACAATATCGCCCCGCTCCGGTGAGCCAATCATGTAAGAAACTTTATCAATCAGCACGTATTCGTTAGGGTGAAGCGTGGGCAACATGCTCTCGCCTTCCACGCGGAAGCGGCCCGTGGCAAAGTTCACCACGGCGTAAATCACCACCGTGAGAATAATGGTTTCAAGTATCTCGCGCGCTAAGGCCCACAGCCGCGCATTAGATTTTTGTACCGGGGCTTCTACAACCGCTTCGGGTGAGGCTCCGGTTTCAGTAGGTAATAATGACACGCCAACAACTCCTTATCGGCGATGATTATACGGCTGGAAAACTCAGATGAGCAAACAATGAATGGTTGGGCTTAGTAAGAAGCTTGGGGTAAAGGTGTAAGGCATAGCCCAACTTCGAGACAAGCTCAGGGTGCTATCCACTCATTACCAAGTCACTCATTCTTCTTCCGGAAACTCAGCCGCAGAGGTGTGCCAGTGAAGGGGTAATGTTCACGGAGAACGTTTTCTAAGTAACGGCGGTAAGTGAAGTGGGCCAACTCGGGGTCATTCACATGAAACAGAAAGGTGGGCGGGTTCACGTTTACTTGCTGGGCAAAGGTGAGTTTGAGTTGGCGGCCATTGCGTGCGGGCGGCGCGTGGCGCATTTGCGCATCTCGCATAATTTGATTGAGCCGCGCGGTGGGCACGCGCACCAGCCTCTGCTCTTGCACATCGAGCGTGGTGGGCAAAATCTGATGGCACCGTTGCCCCGTTTTAGCCGAAACAAACAAGACGGGTACATAATCTAAGAAGTGTAAAGTTTGGCGGAGCCGCGTGGCGTACTCGTCCATCGTGTTGGAATCTTTTTCTACCGCATCCCACTTGTTTACGATGATGACCACGCTTTTGTTTTCATCCAAGATGAAGCCAGCCACGTGCGCGTCTTGATCCGTGAACGGTTGCGTGGCATCCACCACTAACAGCGCCACATCCGCGCGTGAGATAGCTTTGAAAGTGCGGAGCACGCTCCATTTTTCCACGCCCGGGTCTATGGCCCCGCGCCGCCGAATGCCAGCCGTATCAATTAACACCAACGGCGTGCCATCAAACGTCAGCGGGGTATCAATCGCATCACGGGTAGTGCCGGGTACTGGGCTAACAATGGCCCGCTCTTGCCCGAGCAATCGGTTGAGCAGTGAGCTTTTGCCAACATTGGGCTTGCCCACCAAAGCAATTTTTACAATCTCGCTAGTATCTTCGGCGGGGCGCGGCGGCAGGGCGGCCATCATCGCATCTAGCAAATCGGCTATGCCAGTGCCATGCAAAGCCGAAATGGCGTGCGGTTCACCCATCCCCAACTCATAAAATTGCAGGGCGTCTTGCTCACCGGTTAGGCTTTCGGTTTTGTTCACCACCAATAAAACGGGTGGATGCCAAGTGCCATCCGGCTGGCGCTTTTGCGCCCGGCGTAAAATCTCGGCCACTTCCCGGTCAGCTTCGGTCACCCCCAAGCGGCTTTCACTCATAAACACCACTAAATCTGCTTCGGCGATGGCCATTTCCGCCTGCGCCCGCATCTGCGGCACAAACTGCGCCGAATCTGTGGCGAGGGCTTGCTCACCGGCACGGCGTGGTAAGGGCTCAATGCCGCCCGTATCCACCATGTTGAAAGTGATACCGTTCCATTCAGCCTCGGCCACCAAACGGTCACGCGTGGTGCCGGGCGTATCATCCACCACGGCCAAGCGCTCACCCGCTAGACGATTAAAGAAAGTGCTTTTGCCAACGTTGGGACGCCCAACAATGGCGACGAGAGGTTTAGACATGAGAGATTATAGAACTCAGAATACAGAACACAGATTACAGACCAACCGACTATCCGACCATCAGACTATCTGACTACAGGACTACTAATGATACCGCTATTGCGTGGGTGTGGGGGTGAACGTAGGCGACGGCGTAACGGTGGGCAATGGTGGCGTGGCCGTGTTGGTTGGCGCGAGGGTGGGCGATGGCCCGCGCGTGGGCGTGAGCGTCCGGGTGGGCGGTGCGCCTCGTTCTAACACCACTTCCACCGTGCTGGGTAGCAAGTTTTCTGTGCGTAAATTTTCCGGCAGAAGAATCACCTGCGGCGTAAGTTGATAGGTACCCACCCCCAAGCCTTCCAAATTCACAATCACCCGTACATCACCATCTTGCAAATTATCCAGTGTGGGCAGAGGGCCAGACAGGAACACGCCCACCGTTTCTGGGGAGAGCCGCGCCACTAAGCCTGCGCCCAAATTCTGCACTTCTAAGGGCCGTTGTACTTGTAGGCTACTTTCAATAGCGGCAATATTCACTTGCACCAACACCACCGGCTCACTCACCGGTGTTACACCTTCGGGCAATTGCAAAGCCAAACGCTGAGTCACATCATCACTCGCCCCAGCAATATTGAGGAGCACCGTTTCTACAAAGCCCGGCAAATCTTGCACCCGCGCCGGGTCTGAAGAAGAAACGGTGATGATAGACGGCGCAACGGTGATATTAGTGATGCGGTAACCGGGCGCTGGTTGGCCGCTGTAGTTCAACTTCACGGCTACCTCACGGAATCCGGCCCGCTGAGTGATGGAGATGCTCACTGCCATGCGGCCCGGCGTTACGGCCACACCCGCCACCGGCGCTCCCGAAGTATCAACCGGGATGAGCACGACTTCTTGCGAGAAATCAGTTTTGAGTTCGGTCAGCGAGACCCGAGCAATGATTTCACTCACCCGGTCAACAGCCGAAGTGGGGCCAACCACTGTGGCAAAATTTTCCGCCAAACGGTTTTGGCTGGCTTCATAACCAGAAGCCGGCTCACCCGTGCGCACCACGCGAATGGGCAGTTCCCGCGAGGCACGCCGCTCTAAAGTAACGATGACGGTTGACGGCGAAAGCGTAGTAACCCGGGCGGCAGTCAGGGATGCATCTACCCGGCCCACCAAAGGCACGCTGTAAGTGCCGGCGCCCAACGTACTCAAATCGGCGGAAACGGCCACCAGCTCTGGGCTGAGCCGGTCTAACACACTGCTGGGCGCACGCAAAGTTACGTTAGTTTCCGTGTTATCGGCGCTCACCAGAATCAAATCTTGGGGCAAATTCACCAGAGCCACTTCCAAAGGATTAGTCAGTGTGCGTTCCTCAAATGGGTTAGCTTGGCTGGTGGCAATAAACCATACCAAACCGGCCAACAGGAACGAGAGCACAAACATGCTGGCACTGCTCCACACAGCGCGCAGTAAGAAAGCGCGGTTGGGCTCACGGCCGTGCCGCGCCACATCGCCACCCGAAAAAAAGGTGGCCAGATTCTCTGACCAAGACGTGCGGCCTTGTGGACGATAGAACGCTTCGAGCATGTGGGTCAGCCGCTCGGCATCCAAACGCCGAATCATGCGGCCATTGTGCGCCACCGAAATCATGCCCGTCTCTTCGGAAACCACCACGGCCACCGCATCACTCACTTCTGAAATACCTAGCGCGGCGCGGTGGCGCAAACCCATATTTTGCTCTACGCGTTGCGCTGAGGTGAGCGGCATCACACAGCCTGCCGCCACAATCCGGTCTTCTTTGAGAATCACGGCCCCATCATGCATGGGCGTGTTAGGGTAAAAAATTTGCAGAAGCGCTTCGGCAGTGACGGCCGCATCCAATTGGTGGCCAGTATCCAAATACTCTTTCAAGCCCACCTGCCGCTCAATCACTATCAACGCCCCATGTTGCCGCTCAGAGAGTTTCTGCGCGGCGGCGGCAATGGCGCGGATAACGGGTTGCACATCCGTGCCATGGGCGCCAAAACGGATGGTGGCCCCCGCCCGCCCCAACCGTTCCAAGCCACGCCGAATTTCGGGTGCAAAGATGACGGGGACAGAAATGAGCAGAGCCGGCAAACTGGTGCCGAGGAGCCACGAAAAGCCGGGCAAGGGCAAAAAGGTGGTGAGCACCAAGATAACGGCCACCAGCAAAATAATGCCACGCAGAAGCGTAACGGCTTGGGTGCCGCGCACTAGCAGAAGTAGCAAATAACACACGCCCGCCACCAAGCCAATATCAAGCAAACTGACCCAAGTCAGTTGTGAGAGGAAGAAAGTCAGCTCAGTGGGGAGGGTTGGCACGGCGTATTAAATGGCGCTAGCGCACTGTAATTGTATCCCCTCTCACAGCGCCCAAACGGTTTTGTCACCCTTGGACGGAAAAAACTGCCAGAATCGCTCTTAAATCTGAGACAGTAACTGTTCGTACGGCGTTGGGTCAACTGGCCCAAGAGTCAAAATCTGCCGAATGGTCTCGCGGGCTTGGTCATTCTGCCCAGCCTGCAACTGAATGTCACCGAGTTGATCTAACCGCATGATGGCGTCATCTTTGCGACCTTGATCTTGATACAGCCGCGCCAGCCGCATCACTAGCGCCGCATCATCCGGGTACGTATTCAGCAATTCTTCCAACACAATAGTTGGCGCAGATAAATTGCGCTGGCTAATCATCACCTTCAAGTAGGCGTCTAGTTCGGCAATGGCCTTCGGCTGGTTGCCCAAGCGGAAATGTAAATCAATCAATGCAATCCGCGCCCGCTCATCTTCCGGGGCAACGGTTTTGATTTGGTCATAAATCTTGAGCGCATCGCGCCACGCCAAGCGTTGCATTTGAATATCACCCAACTTATGAAGCAGTTCGGCGCTCCACTGGCGCTCGCCCGCTTGATTGGCAACCTTCAGCGCTTCTTCATACGTCTCGCGCGCTGTTTCCAAATCCGCCAAATCATAATAGGTGGTGGCCAACTCCATGTATTGCTTAAGGGCCTCATCTGTGTGGCCCTGTGCGATGAGCATGGCAATTAGCTCACGGCGGGCATCAATATCCACCGGGTTAAGCCGGAGGGCATTTTGCAGTAACCGCGCCGCGCGGCCTGCCTCACCCCGGATTTTGTAGGTGTTGGCAATCACTTTGTATTTGGTGGAGGCCACTTCCGGCTTGTTCTCCGCCACCAAAATCTCCGCCATGCGGATGTGAATGGGCAAATACGTGGGCGCATCATTCAACGCAAAGAGCGCTTCTTCCATAGCGGTGGCATACAACTTACGGCGAATGAAATCATCAATACGCCGCATGGCTTCCATCACTTGGTCAGCTTCGGGCACGGCCACTTGGTCGGCCAGCGCCACCACCGTCTCATCATTTGCGCCATCAAGTTGCTGGCGCGTTTGGCGCGCATGGCTTTCCCAGTTATCACCCGTGAGGAAGCCACGCAACCCGGGGATGATGCGGTTTATATCCGCCTCAGAGGCGCGGGTTAATGATTCCGCCAAAGTCTCATACGCTTCCACCAGCCGGTCTTGCCGGTCTGGCGCAATCAGGCTCATATCTAGCGTCTTCAACGCTTCTAGAAAATACGAGAACGCTTCGCGCGCATCACCGTTCAGGCGATATGCTTCGGCCAAACCGTACAGTGCGCCCAGCTTAATATCATCACGCACAATGGCGTTGGGGAAGTGTTCCAGCGCTTCGGCGGCGCTATTTTGCTCCAAGCTCAGCGCGCCAATCATGAAGTGGATGAGCGGATGGTCAAAGCCTTTATCCAACGCGGCGTTGTAATTGCCCAAGGCCGCTTCACCGTGGCCGGAAGATTGGCTGTTAATGGCCTGCCCCAAATACATGGCCACTTGCGCGCGGCGGCCTTCGGAATCTCGGCCTGAGCCAAAACCCCGCATGAGAGCGCCTACGCTGAGAGAGGCATTGGCCTTGCTGGTATCCGTATCTTCTTCAAACAGCATTTCGGCTAGCCCGCCCATCGCCACATCTTTGGCCGCGTCAATCGGTGAAGCCTGCGGGCCGTGATGTTCCACCGCAGGCGCGGTTTCAGCCGGCGGCTCTTCTTCCAACGGCGGCAACATGCCCGTCTTGGGCTTAGCCTGCCGATTGATGGGCAGAATGGGTTGCTTGCGGCGCAAACGTTCGTAAGCCACCCGCACTTCGGCGGAGCTGGGGTCTAACTGCCCGGCCCGCAATAACACTTGCTCGGCTTTTTCTGGCTCGCGGGCGCTTTGCAGGGTACGGGCCAAATCCACGTATTCCAGCGCGGCGCGTTGTGGCAGGTTCTCGTTCTCCAGCGCGCGCACCAACATCATGCGAATGTTGAGATTATCCGGCGCGAGTTTGACGATGCGCGTCCATAAATCAATGGCTTTTTGCACATCCCGCCGGCGCAGGTGCAAATCCGCCACGGCGGAGTACGTTTGCACGGCTTCGTTCAGGCGGCCTTGGCGTTCAAAAATCTCACCGCACTTTTCCGGCGCCACCGGGTCACCGGGCGTGAGCATAGCCGCGCGTTGATAGATGTTCAGCGCGTCATCCAACCTATCCGTTTGAAAGAGCACCAAACCCAGCGCACTCAGCGCTGTTGGCTCATCGGGGAATTCGGTCAAGGCGGCGCGGTAGTAGGCAATAGCGCGGTCCCACAATTGGTCCCAGGCCGCCGAGTGCCCCTTGCTCATTGCTTGGTCAAAATTAGAGCGGTTTCCAGCCATAGTGAAAAAAGTATAGCAGATTTTGGATTGCTGATTTTCAATTGCTGATTGTAGGGGAATTGCGCCTAGAAGCAAATTGAAAGTATATTAAACCAACTCGGTCCAATTCTTCTCCCTTGTAAGGACAAGGTGGCCGAAGGCCAGATGAGGGTCAGCGTATGGCTTTACAAGAGCGTAGGCTGAATAAAAGCCGCCATTCTCCCCTCACCAAACCTCTCCCAGCCCATTCGGGCCGCAAGCCGCTGGGGAGAGGCTTTAGGCCGAGATAATTTTAGACCTGCCCAAAACTTCACCCTACCGTCTTCATCTCTTCCCAATTGGTGCCGGAGCGCACTTCTACGCCGAGTGGCACAGCAAGCTTGAAGGCGCTTTCCATCACTTGGCGCACCACGCGGGCGGTATCTTTCACTTCTTTCTTGGGGCACTCCAGCACCAACTCATCATGCACTTGCAAAAGCATCTTGGCCTGCAAGCCCGCCTTAACCAGCGCAGGCGGCAAATTCAGCATGGCCTGCTTCACAATATCCGCCGCGGTGCCTTGAATGGGCGCATTGATGGCCTCCCGCTCGGCGCGCGCGCGCGCAATGGCCGCTTCACGGGAGTTAGCCTGCACGCCACTACCGCTCAAGCCGGGGAAGTAGCGGCGGCGGCCCATCAGCGTTTGCACGTAGCCGTTCTCCGCCGCAAATTTCTTCGTCTCATCCAAATATTGTTTGATGAGCGGGAAGCGGGCAAAATAATTCTTCACAAACTCTTCGGCCTCGGCCAGCGTTAAGCCGGTTTGCCGTGAGAGCGCAAACGGCCCCATGCCGTACAACAGCCCAAAGTTAATCACCTTGGCCAAACGGCGTTGGTCTTTCGTCACCTTCTCTGGCTTTAAGCCCAACACGGTGGCGGCGGTGGTGGTGTGAATATCTTCGCCTTCCGCAAACGCCTTTAGCAGAGTTGGGTCTTTAGAGTAATGGGCCGCAATCCGCAGTTCAATTTGAGAGTAATCGGCGGCCAGCAGAACGTTGCCGCGCCCGGCCACAAACGCTTGCC